>CAIRND010000186.1 GCA_903879825.1 uncultured Geobacteraceae bacterium | reverse complement strand
CATTGTTTGTTAATGGATCTTCCCCTGCACACTCTGTTGCCCACCTTGAATATTTTCCCATCCATACAGCAGATAGACGAGGAACGTGGCGTCCGATCATTAGGAATAATTGCATGCTGCATCTGAAGAAAACGCCACTTGGTCCGTTCAAAATAAAAAGTGTACGGAAAACTGTGAAGGTTGAGCACAACCCTTCATCTGCGTGCTGTGCCCCGGGAAGCGGTTCCACCTCAGGCAAGCCGCCCTGTTGCGGCCCCCCTACCTCCACCGGCGGCGGGGTCATTACTGAAAAAGTTCCCGGATTTATCGAATGGCTGGAGACCCCGGCAGGCCGCATTGCGCGCATTGCACCGGAATTGTGTTTCGGCGATCACTTTGGAGCCTGCAAGGCGCGTTGGGGCATTGGGCGCATGCGTTACATCGTCCCTCCCGGTCTCTATGCGATCGGCCACCCCGGGCCAGCAGACCCGGTGTTGGTGACGGCAAATTATAAAATGAGCTATGATCTTGTTCGCCAGTCACTCGCCGGGCGCAACGTCTGGTTGCTGACGCTGGAAACATTCGGCGTAAATGTGTGGTGTGCGGCTGGCAAGGGCACGTTTGGCACCAGCGAACTGGTCCGGCGGATTAAGAAGACAGACCTTGCCCGGGTCGTCAGCCATCGGCGCCTTTTGCTGCCGATCCTGGGCGCTCCGGGTGTCGCCGCCCATGAGGTGGCCCATCACACCGGTTTCAGAGTTAGTTATGCAACAATTCGCGCTGCCGACCTGCCGGAATACCTGGATAACGGCATGATCACCACGCCGGAAATGCGACAGCTCACCTTCACCTTCTATGAGCGCCTGGTTCTTGTTCCGGTCGAATTAGTGATGTCCCTGATGACGGTAACTATTATAGGAGCAGTGGTCTTGCTGCTGATTACTCTGTTGGGTAATTTGCATGCCGGCATCGTCGGTTTCTGTGCCTATGTGGGAGCCTGTCTTTCCGGGATCGTCCTGGGACCAATACTGCTTCCCTGGTTGCCGGGCCGTAGTTTTGCCGTCAAGGGGGCGGTTGTTGGCCTCCTCTGGTGCATCCTGTTTTATGTACTTGCGGATGGTGTTGCCTGGAATGGTGCCGTAAAAGCCGCTCTCTTTCTGGCCTTACCGGCGCTCAGTGCCTTCCATACCCTCAATTTCACCGGCTGTTCAACCTTTACCTCCCGCTCCGGGGTCAAGAAAGAGATGCGCATCGCCCTGCCGACAATCGCAATTGCACTTGTTTTCAGCTTGATTCTATTGCTGGCGGGAAAGTTTTTATAATTCCGCCTCAAAAAAGAGATGATATGAAAAATTTTCGCTACCTGAAAAACGTGGCAACCCTGCAACTGAACCGGTCGCTCTGTATCGGTTGTGGCAGGTGCCTGGAAGTCTGTCCGCACCAGGTATTTGAACTAACCCAAAAGAAGGCAGCTATCCGCGAACTTGATACCTGTATGGAATGCGGCGCCTGTGCACTCAACTGTCCGGTCAAGGCGATCGCCGTCGATGCCGGGGTTGGCTGTGCTTCGGGAATGATCAATGAATGGTTGCAGGAACGGAATCTTCGCGCTCCCGGTGGAAACTGCTGTTAATACAGGCAGATGATCTGAACACACAAAAGTCTGCAAATGATGTATGGTGACGATTCATATCGCCATCCGTTTCGCACTTTTTTATTTGAGGTAATATATGTCAGTACCGCACACTAAACCCGAACTACTCGCCCCGGCAGGTTCACTCGAATCTTTCTTCGCTGCTCTTGAAAAGGGAGCCGATGCGGTCTATGCCGGGCTACAGGATTTTTCCGCCCGTGCCCGTGCTAAAAACTTCACTCTGTCTCAGATGGAGCGAATGCTGGCATATGCTCATGGTCAGAATCGGAAGATTTACATCACACTGAACACCCTGGTGAAGGAAAAGGAGCTGCCGCAACTGGTGGATACTTTGGCTGCCCTGGCGGGGATGCGGGTTGATGGCGTGATTTTGCAGGATCTGGCGGTGGCGCGGCTGATTCGGAATCACTTTCCGTCAATTCCGCTGCATGCATCAACCCAGATGACGATCCACAACACTCCGGGTGTCAAGATGCTGGAGGAGCTTGGCTTTCAGCGAGGTGTATTGGCCCGCGAGCTGGCTATTGACGAAATTGCTACGATCGCCGCTTCTTCACCCGTAGAAATTGAATGTTTCGTTCATGGTGCCCTCTGCTTTTCCATCTCCGGGCAATGTTTTTTCTCCTCACTACTTGGCGGCCACAGCGGTAACCGCGGGCGTTGCGCCCAACCCTGCCGCCGCTTATACAATCATCGCGGTAAGGAGGGGCATTACTTCTCCACCAGCGATCTGTCGGCTATCGATATGATACCGGACCTGATCAAGGCGGGAGTGAAGTCGCTCAAAATTGAGGGACGTATGAAATCGGCCGAATACGTTGCATCCGTGGTCGAAGCCTACCGAACAGTGCTTGATGCACCGGAAAAGTCGCATAAGGAAGCGCTGACGGTCGCCAAGGGGATACTGAAATATTCCTTTGGCCGAACGCCGACGAAGGGCTTTTTGTCATCACAGCAGCCGGATGATATCGCTAACCCTTGGCAAAAAGGGGGTACCGGCCGGTTTGTTGGTCAGATAAAAAGTATCAAAGGTACACGCCTGACCTTTGAAACCAGAGATATTTTATACGTCGGTGATCGCCTGCGGGCGCAGCCGAAAAGTGACATGGCCGGTCAGGCGTGGACGGTGCGCGAAATGGCTGTCAACCGAAAGAAAACAATGGAGGCTCCGGCAGGAAGCACTGTGGAGGTTGAGACACCCTTCAACTTTTCCGTTGGAGATTCAATCTATAAGGTCTCCTCAAAAGAGGCCTATACCCTCAGTGATAATGCCTGTCTACGCAGACTCGAGGGTGGGCAGGGAGACAAACTGCCCTGCAGTCTGATCGTTGCGCTGAAAGACGAACAGATGCATATCGCTGCCACCGTTGGGGGTAATCGGCATGACTTTAGTTTTCCGCTTGGTTCTTTAGAGCCTGCTCGTAGTGGCAATATGCAGGCGGTTCTGGCGGGACAGTTTTCAAAATGCGGAGATACTTCCTTCAGGCTAGAATCACTTGAAGCTCCTGACTTCCCGCCGGTACTGATTCCGTCGGCACTGTTCAAAGATCTGCGGCGCCGTTTTTATGGGCAGTTGCGTGAAGCCTCCACAGCTATTTTCCGTGAGCAGCTTGCAACTGCTCGCAAGGGAGCGTTGCGGGAATTGGAGGAGGTAAAAAACTCCGCGCGTCGCCTATCACCGCGCGAAACGCTGACGGTGGTTGTGGCAGATCCGAAAGAGTGGCGCTTTCCGATTCAAAACGGAGCCGATGCCACGCTGTTGCCGCTTTCAAAAGCGGCTATTCACCAGATACCCACAGCGGCTCCACGTATGCGTGGCTCGGAAGAAAATATTATCTGGCAACTCCCGTTCATTTTATTTGATCGTGATGTGCCACTGTATGTTGATACGCTCCGCACCCTGTATCGCTACGGTTTCCGCCGTTTCGAGGTGGCAAATCTTTCTCACTTTGATCTTTTGCGTGGGTTTGAAGGGCTGCGTATTTCGACCTGGCACCGCTGCTTTTCACTTAACAGTCAGGCGTTGGCCGCGTGGGGTGATCTTGGTGCCGAAGCTGCAACTCTTTATCTGGAGGATGACGGCAGTAATCTTGCGGACATTCTTGCAACAGGAGTTGATGTCGAAAAAAGGGTGCTGGTGTATTCACCGCTGCCCGTTATGACTACTAAAATCCGCATCAAGGACGTGCATGCCAATACTCCGCTGCGATCCGACCGGGGTGAAACCTACCGTGTGACCACTCACGATGGCTTGCAAACGATCAGCTCGTCACTGCAATTTTCCTTGACGGCGCGCCACAATGAATTGTTGCACAAAGGATGCAGCTCCTTCGTAATCGACCTGAGTGAAGAGCCCCGCGAACGATGGGGAGAAATCCTGGGCGCTTTCAAATCAGGTCGCGAACTGCCCGGTACAACGGAATTCAATTATGCCGCAGAGTTGGTCTGAATGAAAATAGTTCTCGTCATCCTTTTGCAGATTCTGCTCCTGACCGGCACCGCCTCTGCCGGCAGAGTTGTTGAAGGCATGGTAAAGTCGGTTTACGATGGCGATACAGTGCTGTTAGCCACCCGGGAGGATAGCAGGCTTAAGGTGAGATTGTATGGCATTGATGCACCCGAAACAAAAAAACCGAACAAGCCGGGACAGCCGTACGGGGATATATCGAAACGAACGCTGATGTACAAGATTATGGGGCGGCGCGTTACGGTGGAAATTATAGATGTTGACCAATACAAGCGCGTTGTGGCGGTCATTCGCTAT
>CAIRND010000185.1 GCA_903879825.1 uncultured Geobacteraceae bacterium | reverse complement strand
CATGAAATAGCGGATGATCCGTTTATCGGTCACCGTTACCGGCCCACCTTTGGCAATCTGCTCTTTAAACAACGGGATAACGCTGCCATTACTTCCCAGGACATTGCCGAAACGTACCGTCGTAAATCTGGTGCTGCTAATACGTGACAGCGCCTGGATATATATTTCGGCCGCTCTTTTCGTTGCCCCCATCACATTGGTCGGATTGACCGCTTTATCGGTGGAGATCATTACGAGACTGTGCACGTTACACTGATGAGCAGCATCGGCGATGTTGCGGGAGCCGAAGACATTATTGAGCACTGCCTGAGTCGGGTTGTACTCCATCATCGGCACATGCTTGTACGCGGCGGCATGAAAGACCACTTCGGGAGTGAATTCTTCAAAAACCAGCATGATCTTGTCACGATCCCGGACATCGGCGATTAATGGCAGTATGCGCAGTTTGGGAAAACGGGCGATCAGCTCTTTTTCTATTTCGTAGAGAGGCGTTTCCGACTGATCCAGCAGAATTAGTTTATCCGGATCGAACAGAGCCACCTGCCGCGCAATTTCGCTGCCGATGCTTCCTCCCGCACCACTGATCAAGACACGTTTGCCGGTCAGATAGGTGCCAATTAACTCCCGGTCCAGTAGCACCGGATCCCGCCCCAACAAATCTTCAATCTCCACATTCTTTATCTGGGATATCGTCAGGGTGCCGTCGATCAACTCGCCGATACTGGGGAGCGTCTTGAAGGTCACGTTGGCATGTTTACATGAATCCATGATGTGTCTCAGGGTCTTGCCGTCAGCTGAGGGCATGGCGATAATAACATCTTCGATATCATTGGCGATAATGAGAGATTTTAGCTGGCTTGTCGTCCCGAGGACCGGAACGCCATGCAGTTTCATCCCTTTCTTTTCGAGGTCGTCATCCACAAGACCGATCACCCGGTACGCAGCGTGTGGCTGGCGCCGGATTTCCTTCAGCAGCAGACTACCCGCTTCACCAGCACCGACAATCAGCGTACGCGGCCCATCACAACTTTTTCCCACAACATACGTTTCCCGCATAACACGCCATACAAGGCGACTGGCCGCCATGAGGGCAAAAAGAAAAAAACAATCAAGGACAAAAACAGAGCGGGGAATAGGCGTGAATTGACGCAGAAAAAAAACAGCAGAAACGGCCAAAATTGAGGAAAAGATCACACCTTTCAAAATTTCAACGGCATCCTGGACGGAAGCGTAGCGCCACAGACTGTTGTAAAAACCGGTGACAACGAACACCAGCGGCTTGACTATCATGACCACCAGCAGGCATTGCCAAAAAAGTTCCTGCTGTTGTGGGGGAATGGAAAAGTCAAAGCGAAGTAAAAAGGCCATGCAGAGCGCAAGGCTTATAAGAAAAACATCAGAAATAAAGACAATTAGTCGTCGTTTGGTAAACAAAATAAGCAATCTCCATAAAATGTTAAAATTTTCCGCTACCCCTTCACGCAGACCTTATTCTAACAGAGAACGTTGGCTTGTAAATACTGCCAAACAATTAAATATGCAATATATAGTTGCACCTTGCGCACAATCAATTTCATTGTTGATTGCAAAATAACGGTCGTGACGTGTTTTTGGTGCAATTTAAGGGATGCTGGTGGTATGCGGGACAAACAATCTTAACCTCCATTGAAGAGAGAGGCGATACAGTTGTAGCAATAAGTTAAACGAACGCTGAATATTTAGTTATTTTCTGTTCGGTGTGGTGGTATAGTAAACGAACGCTGAATAATAAAGAAGCTTGCCGTTCTGGAGATTGTTATGGAAATTAAAACATCTGAAAGTCTGGGAATCGTTGTCAGGACAAAAAGAAAAGAGGATGGACTTACTCTTCATGATGCAGCGGCATTATGCGGAGTAAGTCATGTTTTTCTTTCAGCACTTGAAAATGGAAAAGAATCAGTCCAATTAAATAAAGTTTTGCAGGTCGCAGCCTGTTTGGGTATTGAAATTCATGTAAATACCAGGGGATGGGAAACAAAGGATGATGAATGATAACTAAACTAATCGTGCAAATTGACAATGAGACCGTTGGACATCTGTGGCTCGACGAGAAGAAAATATTTTGTTTCCAGTATGAAGTGAGCTGGATAAAAACATCCAGGATTCCGTTATCTCTCTCCATTCCGCTCCGTGAAAAACCATATCTGGACGACGAATCACGTGCTTTTTTTGCCAACCTTCTACCAGAGCAAAAAATACGAGAAGTTATTGCAAGGAATTTAGGGCTCTCTCTACAAAATGATTTTGGTCTGTTGGCGAAAATAGGAGGCGATTGTGCCGGAGCGGTGTCTTTGTACCCCGAGGGGGGGCTGTTGCCTAAAGAGAATACCTACACACCTTTAAGTACCTCAGAGTTATTGAAAATAATCAAGGAGCTTCCACAAAGACCTCTTCTTGCCGGTGAGCTCGGATTTAGACTTTCACTTGCGGGAGCTCAGAAGAAACTTCCGGTATATTTTTCTGAGCAGAAATTTTCTCTCACTCATGGTGATGCGCCAAGCAATTATATTATAAAGCCGCCTATCGAAATCCTGGATGGTACCGTTGAAAATGAGGCGTTCTGTATGGCACTTGCAGGCGAGGTAGGTCTAAATGTTCCCCATTCATTCATATATGATCTTGAGGGATTGCTTGTTTTTGTCATTAAGAGATATGACCGCACACTTTTTGACAATGTGATAAAAAGGCTTCATCAGGAAGATTTTTGTCAGGCATTAAACATATACCCTGAATATAAATACGAAAACGAAGGTGGCCCAAGTTTTGTCCAATGCGTTAATTTAGTGCGGACGAAAAGTAACAGATCGGGAAAAGATGTATTATCTGTTCTCGATTGGTTGATTTTTAATTTTTTAATAGGAAATTCAGATGCACATGGAAAAAATGTGTCTTTCCTTCTCTTGCCACAGGGACCAGTTCTCGCTCCATTTTATGATCTGATTTCGACAAGGATATACGGACACTTCGGCTTGGCGGAGGGACTCGCTATGGGAATTGGGGGAGAACACTCTCCTGAGGCAATTCAACGAAAACAGTGGGAATTATTAGCTGAAGAAATAAAAATAAAACCGAAGTTCCTAATATCACGAGTACTTATAATTGCTCACAAGATCCAGAACGTCAGACTAAAACTATTTAAAGAAACTTTTGGACTCTATACCTGTGACAGCCTCTATAGGTTGAATGAGTTTATATCAAACTCGTGCGATAAAGCGATAAGAAGCCTTTCCTGATTCAGTGAGGCAACAAAAGTCGCTAAAAATGATTATTGACAAATAGGCGCGAAGCTATTATAGGAATGAACGTTCATTCTTAGTCAGGATGCCACAGGTAAAAGCGATTTTCCACTATTGTGACTGCTGGCATCTTTGGGACAAGTTCTCCGCTGCCTGTTGCGTTATTGATTTTATTGTTGTTTTTGGTGAGGAGTTGAACATGCAAAAAAATGACAAGCGAGAAGAAATTGTACGTGCAGCCCTAGAGCTTATTGCAGAAAACGGTTTTCATGGCGCTCCCATGGCAATGATTGCCGAGCGTGCACAGGTTGGCGCCGGGACTATCTACCGCTATTTTGCCAACAAGGACATACT
>CAIRND010000184.1 GCA_903879825.1 uncultured Geobacteraceae bacterium | reverse complement strand
TTTTATCAGGACTGCCAGGTGCTGTGAAATGGAGGCTTGATAGATGGGGTAGAGCGGGATTGCATTACGATAAACCGGTGAAATTCAATTTCACCCCGCACATTTCCCTGCACATGAACACGCAAGCCCTTTCGCCTTCTGCAGCGCCTCTTTTCCTTCGCGGAGAGAGAGAAAGGCTATGCACAATGACCCGAGAGAATCCAGATAACTGATTGAGGTCAGTGCATAACCGACACTGGACACGAGAAGTATGACTGAGAGCTGAAGACAGGTGCGGGTGCAGGCGGCGTCAGCGAGAATGGCAGGAGAATTAAGGGCAGTTCCAACTTTAACTTTGTAATAAATAAGTGCCTGCATAGCCACAATTGAAATAGCAGAAACAATGATGCCCCATTGAGTGGTTGCCGGGTGATGCCCCTGAATGATCGAAAAAAACGCTGAGATAACAAGCCCCACGGCGAGAAGGTAGAAGGCGGCGCCGGTTATTTGCAGGGCTCTTCTCTCAAAAGTATCACGATTTTCAAGTCCACCCGTACCAAGACGCCGGATCATATGCCAGATGCCAAAACCCGATATGATCTCTACAAAAGAGTCGAGACCAAAGCCGAAGAGCGCAATGGTTTCATCTTCAGCACCGAACCAGACGGATACAATTCCTTCAGCACTATTATAAAAAATGGTGATCAGAGCGAGAAACGCTGCTGTGCGGTAGAGCTTTTGTAACGTAAGCATTTTATTGCAAAGCATAGAAACGTCCCGACGTGGAATTAACTTAGCTGTTTAGCTTTCTTTTGTAATCCGACCATCATTTACATGGAAAATCCTGTCAAAACCTTTCACCTTTACATCTGCGACAGTATCAGAAACGTAGTATGGAATGCCGCATGCTCCATAAGAGATGAAACTCCTCCGATCAATAAGAGTTACATCTGCTTTGGGATTGATCCTGTTCGCCTTTGAAGCCGCCTTGGCACCGGCAGCATTAGCACCGATGACGACAATTTTCATCTTCATATATCATCTCGATTTTGGATTCCGAGCGAGTTTTACTTCTTTCTATCGATGTGTGATGTCCCGGAATATTCTGTATGCGAGCAATGCAAACGGCCATGCATGCCATGCCAGATCAAAAATATCTATCGGTCTTTTTAAGGTGCCGGCCATCAGCATCCTAACTTTTTCCACAATGTGTGGCTGCGGAAAAAATGGTGCAAATCCCAGCAGTAAAACAAGTGGAATAAGGAACTTATAATCAAGCATACTATTCATCACAACCCATCCTCCCCGGCACATTTGCTCTCATGTAGCCTTTGCATTAAAGCCTCTGCCACGCCTTCGTGAGTCGCTTCATCACACATGATCAATTCGGCAAGTGGCCCCCACGTCGAACATTTTATCATTTGTCCCTACTTCCTCTATTTCAAACACTAAATGGATTCATGCAATTCACTCAGGGTGTTGGCCCTCTGTTTCTTTCGCAGACACTGAATGATCTTATTCACCTCTTCAGTATCATCAGGGTCAAGTCCGGTCGGGACGCTGTCCCTACCAAACTCCTTATAAATTTTATATCTGTTGCAAGCGGTATAGTCACCGAAGCACCTTTTTTGTTTTATATATTCTGATGTCTTAGGGAATAATTTGATTTTATCGTCAAAGAACCGGCAACATGCCATCAATTCACAAGCCATTACATACACCTCACGGGGACAAACATATTGGCAGAGTCTATGCGGTTCAATCCACTCGCCTCGGTAAGGTAACTATTTTGTGACAAAACTATCGAGAGGCTATAAACACGGGGCGTTATGGAATAACGCCCCATATTTCATTAGACGGCGAGTACTATTCGTTGTCCTGCTGCAACTTCAGTAGCTTTCCAAAATACAGCTCAGGGCTGGTAAGTTTTTCCACTTCTTTAGCACTGTATCCGAGTTCCTTTAAATTAAGTACTCCGTTGACTGCGTGGCAATTGGCACAAATCAGCGCCTTGTTTTTAGGTGTAACCTGGTGGTTGCTTCCAAAGTAGATAGTTTGCCATCCAGGGACTGGTTCATAATCCTTGATGCCGAGTATTTTTGCGGCTGATGCGACTCCCGCAAGTGAATCACCGTTTGCGATCGGTGGGGCGAAGTCCATTGACATCAGCTGGCCGTCTTTCTTGTTGTAATAGGCTTTACCCTGGAAAATTTTGAATGGGTAAATTTTACTTTTGCCATCGGTACGGCTCCCTTTGGGTCCGATAAACGTTGGGGTATTACTGACAGTCAGGTTGTACCAAGCGTATACGGGAGTAGTTTCATTGACTTCGCGCTTCAAGGTTGAAGGTTCATAAAAACCGTTGGACTGCTTTTCCCATTTTGTAAAGTCCTTTGAAAAGGCGCCACCGGTTTTGGGGATATGGCAGGTTTGACAGGCAATTTTTGCTGTGTGTCTGTTGTAGTCGGCATCATTATGCGGTGTGGAAGTATGGCATTCGCCAGCACAGGTCATGTAGATGCCATCATGCGCCCAGTTATTGGGATCGCGACCAGTAGGGAATTTGTGGTTTTTTACCTGGTGACAATCAACGCAGATTATGCCTTTGGAAACATGGACCTCGGCATCTTTTGACATTGAGAAGCCCCGTTTTATCATGGCGCCACCACCTGCAGACTCATGACATGCCATGCAATTTTTTACCGTCGGCTTACCGATATTTGCGGCAGCTTCAGTGCTACGATCCTGAGTCATAATAACCTTGCCGTTCTTGTCTTTAGCAGGTTTTCTCTTACTGAAATCATATTTGGTGGAATGGCATATCAGGCAGTCTATCGCCTGTTCCGCTTCCGATCCAATACTGCCGACATCACTGGTATGGTCACCGGGATGGCAAGTATTACAGCCGGTAAACTTGGTTTTGCCAAGTGCATTTGGCGGAACTTCCTTCAGGTTATTGACGATGTCGTTGCCGTTACACATCGTGTAGATTCGGTTTTTCATGCCATATTCTTCATCTGGGTTTATGTTATCTACATGGTCAATCTTGGAAGCATGCTTCCAATGCACCGTCCCAAGAAACTCCTTCGCCTTGCCAGGATGGCATGTTTCACACGTTTTCGGGCCTTGGTAACCGTCTTTAAGTATCTGCTCTTTTCCCGGATGATCTTTGGCCTGAACGGTTGTGGTCAGCAAAACAAATCCAAATAAAACTGCTACGATTCTTTTTGGCATTTTTAAAATTCCTTTCAAATAAATCTCAGTAATATGGTTCACAATCTGTTTGAAAGATCTCTTCATTACGTGGGCTTCGGACATGATCCAATAACTTTGTTGGCTAATTATCACTCATCATGAGACTCCTTCAGAACACCAGACATGCCTTTAGCGAGACCCTCTTTTACGACTTTGACTTCCTCCTCTTCCAGAATGCTAGCTGAAATAGCCAGAGCCTTTTGCCCGACAAGCGCCTGGGCAACCTTGGAGCGTGCACTGGCAAGAAGCCGCTGTACTGTGCCACGTGATACCCCCATACACACTCCCGCCTCAGTCTGGCTTTTCCCCTCTCCATCGCACAGATGCAAAGATTCTAATTCATCCTGGGCAAGATTGATTATGTCCATGCCTTTTAGCGGTGTGCCGGCTGGTTTGAAAACTGCAGAATATCCCGCTCGGTGCGGACATGCACATATTCTTGGTTTACGCGGACGTGACATAATTAGTGTGAACACCCCTGGCTATGCCCATGGCCTCCACAGGTGTGACCCGGCAGGTATTCCTGAAGTGTTCCCAGCTTCAGCATATCAATATTTTCTGAAATCGAGCCACCATTAGCCTTGAATGCTCGTATTCCTGCTGAATTGAGCTTATGCAGCGCCCCCCCTCCGATGCCGCCAACAACTATAGCATCAACGTGGTGCCCGCCGAGGCCAGCAACCGGATTGCATGCACCATGCTCATGCACCTTGTCATTGTTACTGATTGACTGGAATTCGCTGGTAATCATATCAACCACTACAAACTCCGGCGCCGAACCGAAATGGTTAAATACCTGGCTGGCCAAACCCTGATTGTCACTTACTGGAAAACAAACTTTCATCGCATACCTCCATTTATTATGTGAATATGCACAAAATACTATTCAGTAATATGAATGTCAATATGTTTATATATAAAGTAATACGCTTAGAAAGTTTCGTAGGGTGCAGCCTACTGGTCATGTTTTCAGTGGTTCATGCCGTGTCCTTTATCCTGTTCATCTTTCTTCATTTTCATATGTTTACGGCGGTCACGAATCATTTTTGTGTCCTTGTACATGTCCTCATAAGCGGTTTTTATTACTTCATCAAAATCCGCAACCTTTCCGCCAGTGACCTTGATAAAAGCATCAGCCTTTTCCT
>CAIRND010000183.1 GCA_903879825.1 uncultured Geobacteraceae bacterium | reverse complement strand
GCAGGGAGATAGGCAACACCAAAGGAGGGGGTACAGCAGAAACTTATTCCGGGTTTGGGAGCAAACACGCGAAGATCATTCATCAGGTCGTCTTCGAGTTGTAACATTTTTTCTGCTTTTTCAATCACTATCCGACCAGCATCAGTTGCCGCCAGTATCGGTCCACTGCGATCGATAAGTAAATAACCGTACTGCTCTTCCAGAAATTTAATTCTCCGGGACACCGCTGACTGGGTAATGAAAAGATTTTCCGCAGTTTTTGAGAAGCTTCCGGTAGCAACAGACTCTACAAGTGTGCGTAAATACTCAGATCTCATCGCCGCCCCCGTGAAAAATAGTTCAAATGCGCAAAACGCATAGGCCTATGAAAATATAGCATTTTCATAATAACAGATGATCATACTAGTATGTATACAATATACATCTCAGCCGTGATTTTTTTATGCGGATATCGCTCGCAGAGGGGTGACAACTCAATGAATATGTTAAAAATAATCTTGGTGCCGATTCTTGTTTTTTCATATTGTTCCGTCTGTTGTGCTGATTCCGTTGTCATCAGTTTTTCTGATGGAAAATCCCAAACGGTAAAACTTGACGGATTGATCAATGCAATAACTGCCGTGCACTATCTGCCAACCGGTAGCCAGGTCTCAGTCGTGCCACAGATAAATACCGCGACTTCACCGCCTCCACGTAGTGAAACTCCACCACAGCAGGCGCCATCAACAAAACCGTTAGTCAAGTTCAAATGGGCAGATCCAATTATCGGGCAATAGATGTAAAGCGGGAAACCGTACTCAGACCGGATGGTGTCCATAGTCAAGGTGAAACAAATAATCCCAGAGGAGGTGAATGGCAATTTAATAGTGGTAAGCAAAAATGTCACGGTTCTAGCTGGATTCTCACACTTTTTTACGAGGAGGAATTATGTCGGAAAAGATGATGAAGAGGGGCAGAGTGCTTAAAGTCGCACTGCTTGGGGCAGTACTAATTGCCGGACTAACTTTGTGGGGTTGTGGAACGAAGGGGTATGATGTCCCGATCACTCCTCAACCGGCTGCGGCATTGGTAACAGCCAGCAGCGATGCAGTAGCTACGCCCACCGATCTGAAAGCTTGGATTGATAGTGGACTCATAAATAACAGTAGTAATCAAAAGCTGGTGATTCTTTCCGTAACTGATCCTGCCAACTATCTTCTCGGACACATCCCTGGTGCGCAGTTGATGAATACCACCGAACTGAATCAGACAAGACTTGAGGGCGTTGCACAGATTGCTACGCAAGTGGTTGATGGCACAATAATAGACCCTGTTATTAAGAGAAGCGGAATTGATGCGAATACAACCATTGTATTTACAGTCAACAAAAATGGAAGTTTCCTTAATGCGGCACGGGCCTATTATATTTTCCGTTACTGGGGCTTTTCAAAAGAACGTCTTAAAATATTGAATGGCGGCGATGATGCCTGGGTAGCTGCCGGAAATACACTGACAGTAGATGCTCCAGTTATTACACCCTCAACCTACAGTGTGAAGAACAACAAGAACAACTTCGCTCTTCGTAGCTCAATTGGTGAAATGATCTCCCTTGTTGACAGCGTCAATCTTGGCACGATCAATTTAGCGACAGCGGGTGTGTCTATTCTTGATGTGCGCGGTGGGGCGCCAACGGTATACATGGCAAATGCCAAAGTAGATGACTATGCACAATACAGTAATGTTGTCGCCGGCAAAACCTCTACCTACAAAGACAATGCTTCATTGATTGCTCGTTTTGCGACGTTCTCGGTAACTGATCAGAGTAAAATGACTCATGTTTATTGTGCCTCTGGCACACGAGCTTCATCAACGTTTTTCATACTTGATGGCATTCTTGGCTGGCCGGTCACAATGTATGATGGATCCTGGAATCAATGGAGTGCTTACTATTTGAATACGACTACTGCCGCAAATAATCTGCCGGCTGCCAGTCCATGGCGCGTTGATATTAACACTCCTGGCACTACTTTGGCTCGTACTACTGGGGCATTGACAACGACCGGAGCTACTGCCATGGTTCTTGACCCTGTTTCCAGTGCGATGTATTCGATCACTGATTCTCGAGCTAATCAGATGAAAATATCTGATCTGCTTTATATTACGCCGATTGTCACTACACCTACAATAAACGGTAGCGTCGGCAGCGCCGGTGGCGGTTGCTGATTCATGTCAGTGATGCAATGCCCAAACAAGGGCTGACCTATTCGAAAGGAGTTCACAGATGAAAAAAAATATTCTTGGCGTTGCGCTGGCAGGTGCCGTACTTCTCGCTGGCACAGCATTTGCCGGGCCGCAGATGACCTTTGGCCCAAATAACGAGGGGACGCTGCAACTGGATTACAAAGGACAGTTTCAGGTTATGGCTCGTGATACCGGTAGCGGAGCTTCTAAAGATGGTAGTAGCGCTGATTTCAATTTTCGTCGCAATCGCCTTGCCCTGATGGGGGCGTATGGCGACATCATGAGTATGTATGTCCAAACGGAATTTTTGGAGAAACAGAATATTACTCCACTTACAGTGGTTGATGGCGATGCGGCATCGGACTTTTCCATGCTTGATGCTCAGATGCGTTTTGAATTTAATAAAGCAATTAACGTGCATGTCGGTAAATTCAAATACAACATGAGCCGTGAAAACCTGGAGGCGTGTGAAGCGCCACTGACACTTGACCGGTCGCTTTTTATCCGCGCTCCCTTTGTCACAACGCGAGATAAAGGTGTTGCTGTCTGGGGTAATCTGTTCAACGATGTGTTTCAATATCGTTTGGATGTCATGAATGGCAGGACTGCAACCGGTTTGGATACTCCGAAATCAAATTTTCGGTATACCGGACGTGCCCATGTTTCCCTGCTTGATCCAGAAACCGGCTATGGCTATAAAGGTACTTATCTTGGCAAGAAAAAGGTGCTGACAATTGGCGGAGCATATCAGATGGAGTCAGACGTTGCCTACTCTGATACCGTTAACAAGACCGGCGCAATTGATTACAAAGGTTGGACCACCGACCTGTTCTTTGAGTATCCGATTACTGATATTGGAACGGTTACATTCTCAGGCGCATACGAAAACGTTGACCTTGGTGGAGCCTATAAAGGTGCTAATCCTGATATTGGAACAATTGGGCTTAACGGGGAAAAGAATGGCTGGTATGTGAAAGGCGCATATATGCTCCCTAAATTACCTCTGCAGCTGTTTGCACGTTACGAAAAGTGGCAATTCGCTGCCCTTAACCTGAACAACACTGGTCTCATTGCTGATACTCTTTATGATCAGCAAATTGACTGGTACGGATTCGGCGCTAATTACTATTTCCGTGATCAGAACCTGAAGCTGTCTATGGAGTATGCTCAGACAAACTTTGACAAGACGAATGCTTCAACCAAAAACTTTGGTACATTTATCACCCAATTGCAGTTGATTTTCTAATCGTTACATTGGGCAATTTCAGAAAATAATGGCCAGACAGGCGTGAAGCTTGTCTGGCCATTTTGAAATCAACAATAATTTGACAGCTTATTCGTAGTAGTTCACCGGGCCCATCTCTCCGACACCAGCTCCGCCTTTACGTGGGTTTTTGCCGAAAGTATGTGTCCGCATGAACAGGTTGCCAGCGGTCTGGCCAGTATTTGGCATGTATTTGTCCACGGTGAATGAGGCATCGTGACATTTGATGCAGGCTTCTTTCTGTACTTTCTTCAGCTTGCCTTTACCGGCATGGGGTGAATGGCAGGTGATACAGGATATCTCGCCACCCTGATAATGCTTTGACTGCAAGAAACCCTGATATTGCTGATGGTGCTTGGCTTCCTCAAAAATCCCGTTGCCTTTGGCATGGTCATCCAGCTTGAAAAGTCCTTTCAGGTCGCCCGCATATTCCTTGCTGGCAGGTTGGTCGGCGTGAACCCCCGGAATGATGGCCAGTTCAGGATACCATTTTGTCCAGTCGTCGCCCGCTTTGTAGCTGTCACCAACTTTGGGTGCCGGCAGGTCTTCACGCGGGTTCCCCTGAGCCGTCATGAATTTCTCGTTCTCGACCCTGATGTGACAGTAACCGCAGACTTTTGACTGAGCCTTGATGTCGGCGTTAGCCGGGTTGAAGATGGTTTTCTTCTTGTCGGTTTTTTTTGCCAACAGGTGTTTATTACCCGGTCCGTGGCAGGCTTCACAACCAACACCCATCTCACCGTAGCTGTCCTTGACGGTTCTGCCATGTTTACCAAACTTCTCGTCGTATTCCAGAATGCGATAGCCGGTGGTGTGACAGGTGCCACAGTTAGTATTCCAATCGTTGGCGTTTCCGTAGTTTTCCCATTTGCTGGTATAGCGGTTGAACTGTTTGTTCAGGAATTGCATGCCACCCGTTTGATCGTTCATTACCAGAAAACGCTGCTTCCACCGCGAACCGACAACATATTTGACCTCATCAAGTTTAAATTTAGCTTTGGTGACGTTGCCAGTCGTAGGCCCTTCGCCTTTTTCTGAACCGTCGCTGGCCCATTTCTCAACTACTTCTTTGAGAATACCCTCTTTTTTTGGG
>CAIRND010000182.1 GCA_903879825.1 uncultured Geobacteraceae bacterium | reverse complement strand
TCACATCTCCTCCTACGGTATAACTGCAGTAATCACCCCTGCAGAAGAGTTTAGCCTTCGATTATAACGGTATGTTAGCAATTGCAATGCCAACAACGTATACAATTATAAGCGACTGTTTTTATGATGCTTATCTACTCGGCAACCAAATGATAATTTAAAAAGAGGTATAACTCGGGAGGATGCTACTTGAGGACGAAACTGATATTATTCAATCTTATCAGCCAGTTGGATAGTCATAACCACGGTTATAGCACATAACCATGGTTATGACCCTTTGGAGACATGGAAAATGAAAGAAAAGGTAAAACGAGATTCTGATCAGTCCGGAACGATCCCCCGGAGCTTGAGGCGTTTACTGAGCGCCGGCTGGGATATTCCCAAGAGGCGGGCAGCAATGGTCTGGTTACCACCGGCACGGGACATGGCCTCTTCAACCAGCAGTTCAGCCGCTTCACCAAATGTTGGCAAACGTTCCATATAGGCAAACAGGTTTTTTTCCTGCTGAGTCGTTTCAGGCTGATTCTGTTTCGCTTCCGGGCGGATAATAGTTTTAAGGAATGTTTCCATGGAAAGAACCCGATCCCGGTGGACACTGACGGCGTTATAGATCAGCGCTTTCAGCTCACGGACATTGCCGGGAAAGCTATAGGTAGCAAGCAGTTGCAGCAACTCTCGCGGCGGCGTCGGCTTCTTCTTGCCGAGGGTGCGGGCAGCCTCCTCCAGAAAGTGATCGAGGAGGGACGGAAGATCACCTTTTCGTTCACGCAATGGCGGGACGTGAACCATGTGGGTGCAGAGCCGGTAATAAAGATCCCGGCGGAACGTGCCGGCTTCCTGCTTAAGCGAGAGATTCTGGTGGGTAGCCACGACGACCCGGGCTTTGAGGCGCTTGGGGCGGTCACTCCCCAGCTGAAAGTACTCACCTTCTTGCAGCAGCCTGAGCAGTTTGACCTGTGAAGCGATACTCAAGTCACCGATTTCATCCAGAAAAAGTGTCCCGTCGGCGGCCTCTTCGATCATGCCGCGGCGAGGCTGATCAGCGCCGGTAAAGGCGCCGCGCGTATGCCCGAAAAGAGTATCGGCAAAAACAACATCATCCAGCCCCGCCACATTGACTGAGACCAACTGCCCACTGCAGCCGCTCAAGGTGTGAGCAGCCTTCGCGATCAGCTCCTTACCCACCCCGCTTTCCCCCAGGATCAGCAGCGGTTCTGCACTCAGGGCCACCGCCTCTATATAGGAAAAGATGGCGTGCATGGCACGATCCGTTGTCACAATGCCGGCAAATGCAGCCGGACACTTCAATTCTCCCGATAACATCCGACTTGACATCTCACGATTCTGCCGTTCCAGCTCCAGCACCCGAATGGCCCGTAATACCCCACCGAGAAGTCGATCCTCCTCAACCGTCTTGACAAAATAATCGAAGGCCCCTTGCTTGATGCAGTTAACCGCGCTCTCGATCTGGTTCATTCCGCTGATAACAATGACGGCAATCTCCGGATGACGTTCAGCAATCATGCCGATTAACTGATCGCCGCTGAGATGCGGCATATTCAAATCAAGCAGGACAAGCCCAATTTCGTGCTGCTCCAGCAGCTCCATAACCATGCGACTATCCTGGCAGGCGATAATATTGGTTATGCCGGCAGAACGTTCCAGAGTAAGCCCCAGGGAACGGAGCCAGGCAGGCTCGTCATCAACCAGAAGAACGCCGAAATGTGGATATAATGATGGATTCATGGGGATTTCCTTGTTGTCACCGGAAGAGCCAGAGTCACGGTTGTTCCGGCCCCCTGGGTGGAAACGAATTCCAGTGAGCCGTCATGTTCTTTAACAATTGTGGCTGAAACTGACAGACCAAGTCCGGTGCCGCCGCTTTCCCGTTTGGTGGTAAAAAATGGATCCGTCAAACGCGCTATATGCTCCGGTGCGATACCGCGCCCCTCATCAATCAGAACGAAAACGACCGTACCCGCGTCCTGATCATGGAAGGTGGCGAGGGAGATACCGTGATCTGTATCCGGCAACGCCTGGCAGGCATTCAAAATCAGATTGACAACAACTTGCTCGATCCGCTGGGCGTTACCCAAAATGGGAGGCAAGGCAGAAGCGTACTGGGCTGTGAAGCGCGTAGTGGAAGATTTTATTGAAGAATCGACAAGGCGGACCGCTGTCTGCACGACACTGTTAAAGTTGACGATTTCAGTTGCCGCCGAGGTGTCATGACGGGCAAAGTTTTTCAACTCCTCCACAATCCGCTTGATGCGATTGGCCCCCTCCTGCATCCCTTCCAGAAGATGAGGAACTTCATGTCGCATGCGTGAAAAAGGGAGCCCACCCAGAATGAAATCGCCCTGATTTTGGTAGCGTGCTTCGAGGGTCTCTTCAGCGTCCTGATACACGTCCCTCAGGATCGGCATATTGAGCAGTATCAGACCGTTCGGATTGTTGATCTCGTGTGCAACCCCCGCCACAAGAGTCCCCAGGGAAGCCATTTTATCCGCCTGAATCAGTTTGTCTTGATGAAGTTTCAGCTCTTCCAGGGCGCGTTTACGTTCGGTGACTTCCAGCGCCAGCTCTGCCGTCCTCTGGGCAACCCGCTTCTGGAGCGTGCGCGACCAGATTACCGTTCCGACCAGAATAAGAAGCAGCGGCCCCAGCACCATCCCCCCATACCAGAGCACCTTTTCCCAGGCGACTTTGGCGGGGCCGAGTACTCCTAGCCAGCGATCATAAATTTCCTGGTACTGACCGGTTTTCTTCAGAATCGCCAGCCCCTCGTTAAAACGGGCCAGAAGCTCTTCATTGCCCTTCTTTACCGCATAGCAGTATTTTTGGGTTGAGATGCTTTTCGCAACAGGTACCAGATTAGAAAGTTTGTGTTCACGAATAATATACATGCCGGGAAGCATGGCCAGCACGGCATAATCGTGCTGGCCGGACGCCAGCAGACGCAATGCATCCGCCGGAGTCTCCGTCATCACCAAATTTGACGCAAAACCGAGTGAGGCCAGGTAATCGTGCATGATCCCGTCACGGAATACGATAATTTCCTTACCATGCAACTCTTCGATGGAACTGACCGGGGTGGTTTCCTTACGGGCAAAAATGGCGTGATTGATGATGGTATGCGGCGGGGAGAACGCAAGGGTTCTGGTGCGACCTTCCGAATAGGAGATCCCCTGTAGAACACTCACTGATCCGTCAAGAAGCGCATTTCGCATCTCCGACCAGCCACCGAAACGAAATTCGACCTTTATTCCCATGACATCGGCTATCGCCCTGGTGAGATCAACATTATATCCTGCCGGCTGGCCATTTTTGTCCAGAAATTCGTACGGTGGATAATCACGGTCGCCGCCAACAACAATCACCGGCAGGGATGCAATCTCAATCTCGGCAGTCGCGGCACCAACAGGACATGAGCAGAACAGCAGTATCGACACCACAACCGTCACCACATACGTTGCCACATTTTTGCATGGTATCGTTGCAGGCATCAGACCAACTCCTCGATCTTTCCACCCGGTTTCAACACAAATCTGCTGCCGCGCCATTCGATACGGTTTCCTGAAAAGGAGAGCGCCCAGGTGAAAAATGACAGCATATCCCTCAGAGGGAGCAACCAGAGCCAGCGGGGAAAGAGATCATCACGGACAAAGCGGCGACTAAAAATGGTGGAGACAGCGAGGCGTACCCCGTATTGCAGTGTCACAGCAGCCATCCCGGCTGCTGGTGAGGTGGCCAGCAGCGTCGCCAGCACCATGGCGGGGAACGCGAGCGTAAGACCGGAAGCAAGATATCCACCCGGCCGACTGACCCGCATGGTTCGTGCCCAACGCAACTGCCGGGAGAGTACAGTCATAAGATTTTCCGGCTTGATGACACTCTCGACAAAACAACGGTCAAGAGCTATCCGCCACCCGGCACAGTGAATCTTGTTGCCAAGTTGATAGTCATCAGCCAGGTAACCGGCCAACGCGTCAAAGCCGCCAATTGCCTGCAGTGCAGCGCGCCTGACCGCCATTGAAGCGCCCAGTGCAAAGGTAAGCCCTTCCAGTTGACGCGCCACTAACACATTGGGAATCATCTCGGCCGTAAAACCGATCGCTTCCAGAGCGGTGGCAATACCATGCACAGCCGTGGTGCGATACAATGAAGTTACCAGGCCGACATTTGGATCACTAAAATGGCCCACCACTGACTGCAGATAATCTGGCCGAACGCTGATATCACTATCGCAGACGATGATGATATCGTAGTGGGTGCGGGGAAAAGCGTTGATCAGGTTGGATACTTTATAATTCGGCCCGTGCAGAGCCGGATTAATGATGAGCGAAATATCGTGCGCGGGGAAATCGGCTATCAAGCGGTGAATGACCGGAATAACCTCATCATCAGCCGATGCTACGGCAAAAATAAGCTGCATTTCCCCTGCATACTGTTGCAGGCAGAACGAGGCAAAATTACCATAGCTGTCTTCGTCCATTCCTTTGACCGGTTTGAGAATTGAAACGCCGGGAGTCGGCGCATGAGGAGTGCGGCGGACATTGTTTTTGAAATATTTCAGCGCACACCAGAGCGAGATCAGTGAATACGCAAGTGACGGCAGGACAATTATGAAAGGGAGCAGGGTGCGAAACATGTCAGAGCGCCTTTTGGACGAGAAGCAGATAGGGGGCATCGGTGCGAACGTTGGTCTGTCCCATGCGCCAGCAATAAAAGGCACGAGAATCCAGTCCGGATACCCAGCTTTCGACGAAAGATTGCTCATCCGCTCCACCGCTATGACCGGGGTACACCGTGACGACAACAATGCCGCCCGCCGCAAGCAAAACCAGTGATTGAACAAGAGCTCTGCCGGTTGTCTCCGGCCGGGTGATCACCGTGCGGTCTCCCCCCGGGAGGTAACCCAGATTGAAGAGCACGACCTGCACCGGTTCCGTAACATGCTCTGCCATTTTTTCGTGACCTAACTGTAGCAGCGTCACCTGACACTGCACACCCGCGTCAGTCAGCGCACGACCGGTTTCTCTAATGGCCTGCGGCTGAATATCAAAGCCCCATACATGGCCGCTAACACCCACCAAACGGGCCAGCAACACGGTATCGTTGCCGTTGCCGCAGGTCGCATCAATGGCGCTATCTCCCTCACGCACAAAACTGCGCAGAAACAGGTGAGAAAGTGGTACCGGCCCGCGCAGCGCAGCTATGGTACAACAGGAGGAATCGGTCAT
>CAIRND010000181.1 GCA_903879825.1 uncultured Geobacteraceae bacterium | reverse complement strand
GATGGAGATGTTGCCGCAGATGCTGCCAAATGTTGATCGTCAGGTTGCCGATACGCTGCACCGCTCATTGCGCAAGCAGGGAATCCAGTTCAAGCTTAGCACGCGTATAACCGGTGTGCGCCGGATTGGTTCCAAGGCGATCGTTGAATTTAACTCCGGCACCGGTGGAGAAGAAATAGATTGCGACAAAGTGCTGGTTGCCGTAGGGCGACGACCATCGACGGCCGGTCTTGGTCTGGAGATACTTGGTGTGATTCTAGATGGAGCGGGGCGGGTTGTAGTTGATGATTCCTTCCAGTCGTCGCTGGCGGGGGTGTATGCAATTGGTGACTTGGTAACAGGCCCCATGCTCGCCCACAAAGCATCTGAAGAAGCTGTTGCCTGCGTCGAACGAATGGCCGGCATGGCGTCAAAAGTGGAATACGAGCTTATACCGGGCGTCGTTTATACCTGGCCTGAAGCTGCCTGTGTCGGCATGAGCGAGGAACAACTCAAAGCCTCAGACACCCCCTATCGCAGCGGTCGCTTCAATTTTGCCGCACTCGGCCGGGCGCGCTGCATGGATGAAACAGAAGGCTTTGTAAAAATACTTGCCCATCAGGATACCGATCGGATTCTTGGCGTTCATATCGTCGGTCCACGCGCCTCCGACCTGATATCAGAGGCTGCAACTGTTATGAGCTTTGGTGGAACTGCCCGTGATATCGCTCTGACCTGCCACGCTCATCCCACATTATCTGAGGCGATTCGAGAGGCAGCCCTGGATGTTCATAAAGAGGCAATACATGGATGACCCGCTCAAATTCAAACGCTAATATTACGCTACATTTACTCTATCAAGCTGTAACTGATCATAATTTCTAGGAGAATTCATGCCAAAAATATCACGCAAGACAAAAATAGTTGCTACTGTTGGACCCGTTAGCTCATCACCGGAGATGATACAAAAATTGATGCTGGCTGGTGTAGACATCTTCAGACTGAACTTCTCCCATGGTGAAAATTCACAAAAACTCGAATTGATTAAAATTATCCGTAACGTATCCGAAAAACTTGGCCGTCAGGCCGGTATTCTCGGCGACCTTCAGGGGCCTAAGATTAGGACAGGGAAGATGGCGGGCGAGGGCATGCTGCTGACCAAAGGGCAGGAGGTTGTCATTACTACCGATAACGTGCTTGGCGCTGATGGAATCATTCCAACAATATACCAGTCATTGCCGCATGATGTTCACCCCGGATCTCGAATTCTGCTGGATGACGGATTGCTAGAGCTGAAGGTTGTGGCTCTTGACGGTGAGCGGGTGCGTTGTCTGGTCATAGCGGGAGGTCTTCTTAAAAACAACAAAGGTATCAATCTGCCGGGAGTTAATGTTTCAGCTCCCTGTCTAACTGAAAAAGACTTGATAGATCTTGATTTTGCCCTTGACGCAGGTGTTGATTTTATCGCGCTGTCATTTGTGCGTACTGCTGAGGATATAGAAGAAATAAAGAAGATAATTTCTGCCAAAGGCAAAGATACTCCGGTTATTGCTAAAATAGAAAAGCCTGAAGCGCTGCGTAACTTTAAAAAAATCCTTGAAGCAACTGATGCTGTCATGGTTGCTCGTGGTGATCTTGGTGTCGAGATTGAGCCGGAAAAAGTGCCGATGTATCAGAAAAAAATTATTCAGGCATGTAACAAGGCGGGTAAGCCGGTTATCACCGCGACCCAGATGCTGGACTCAATGATCCGCAACCCGCGTCCAACCAGGGCAGAAACTTCCGACGTCGCCAATGCGATTATTGATGGTACCGATGCGATCATGCTTTCGGCAGAAACCGCTTCAGGCGACTTTCCGATTGAATCCGTCGAAACAATGGTTCGTATTGCCAAAGATGTGGAAAGTGCAGATCTACGCAGTGCAGCTGATGGTCATTTTATGGCGGTAACGACAACCGCGCAAGCGGTCGCAGAAGCATCCTGCCGGACAGCTGCAACTCTGAAGGCGAAGGCTATTGCGGTATTTACCCGCTCCGGCAGTACTGCAGCCCTTATATCAGCGTTTCGTCCATCAATTCCAATCATTGCCTTTACCGCTTCACTGGAGATTCGCCGCAGGTTATCTATCTATTGGGGCGTGCAATGCACAGATGTTGGCATAATGGAGAATACCGACCAGCAGATTAGTGCAGTGGAGAAAAAAATGCTTGCGACAGGTTTCCGTAATGGTGATCAGGTAGTAATAACCATGGGACTTATTGAAACGCGTGGGTCCACTAATCTTATGAATGTGCATAAACTTGGGACACACGGGTTTTACGAGGTATTTGAAGAGTAATTATTGTGGGAAAATTCAGGTACCTCCGAGATTTTAAACCCTCGGAGGTGCCTCCAAAAATACAAACTTCAGAAAGTGACGTGACCGAGTGGATGATTTATTTTATCACTCGGTCACTTTTGTTTTGACATGATGATTTTGTTTATGATAGAAAGCGAGTCCCTTTTGAGAACGCACATCCAGCGCCTCTTCAGGGAGCAGAAAAAAGTTTCGGTGCGGTAAAAAGATGTTGACAACCGAAACTGAATTTGCTAGTTTGTCCGTCTGGTTGCAACGCCGGTTTTATTCGGAAGCGACTCTGGTCTTTGAAAACCGAATAGCAGTTATTAAAGTGATTTGTGAGAATCAAAGTGCAAGAAGTAACATTTTTGCCAGAAGTAAATTTTGGGTTTTAAGTTATCAGACTATTCTATATAAACTGGAGAGTTTG
>CAIRND010000180.1 GCA_903879825.1 uncultured Geobacteraceae bacterium | reverse complement strand
GGCGCTGTCAGTTCTTGGCGTCGATATTTCGACGCGGGCTGTGGGGCAGGCCAGCAGTCATGCCAAGCTGAATAAGGTGTCTGACCGGGTGAGTTTCGAAGAATGCGATGCCTTTGAGCGGTTACGTTCTCTCCACCAGGAGGGTCGCCGCTTTGGCGTAATCGTGATGGACCCTCCCGCCTTTGTCAAAAGCCGCAAAAATATTGCTGAAGCAACCAAGGGGTATCTCACCATCAATCGCCGGGCATTGGAGCTGCTGGAGCCAGGCGGCTATCTGATCACCTGTTCCTGCTCATTTCACATGGGACGTGAAGCATTCCGCGATATGCTGATTCAGGCCGCCCGCCTGGCGAAGCGGGAAGTACGGCTGGTAGAAACACACTCTCAGGCGGCAGATCATCCGGTGCTGCTGTCATTCCCGGAGTCTGAATATCTGAAATGCTTTGTGCTGCAGGCGGTGTGAACGTCTGATCAAAATTCCGCCGCATCAGTTGCCTGAAAGGGTAATTGACGCGGCGGGTTGATTGATGTGCGGAATGTGTAACAGAATAACAGCTACCGGGAGTACCCAACTCTTGTTTGTACAAATCGTCAAAAGATTGCTTGTCCTGATGGTCCCTGCATCTATTCTGGGCGCTGCCTGCATTCTCATTCCCCAGATTGCCGATATGTCTACCGGCAGGCAGGAGCTTTTTCAGGTAACTCCCTATCTAATTGCCGCCCTTGGGATATTTTTGTCAGTCCACTTCCATCGCGGCCGTCCTTTTATGGTGCTGTTGCTGCTGGTCGTCTTCTATTGGAGTTCGCGTCACTATCTTGTCGGCAGGCCGCTCGAATACAGCCTCAATGAAATTTATCAGGCGTTCGTTCTCCTTATCCCGGTCAATATTGCCCTGATAGCCATTATGCGTGAACGGGGCGTCCTTTCGCCGGCGGGAAGACTTCGCTTTTTATTCCTGGGTATTCAAGTTCTCATAGCCTTTTGGTTCTTCCGGTACAACTTCATTTCGTCACTTCATGTTCTCGCCGCAAACCTCGGACTGCCTGTATTCATGACGCCGCAGCAGTTTCCACCACTTGCCCTGTACACCGGGTGCGGAGCCTTTCTCCTCACTGCTGTGCTGGCGGTGCGTCGCCAGACTCCTGTCGACGCCGGAATGCTCGGTGCGCTGTTCGCTTTTTTTGTCTCCTGTAATTGGATTACATCCCCGAATGTTCATACCGCCTTCTCGTCTGCGGGGGCACTCATTCTTACTCTTGGAGTTTTGCGCGATTCATACAATATGGCCTTCAGGGACGATATGACCAACTTGCCGTCACGTCGTTCTCTTAACGAAAGCCTGAGCGGGCTCGGACGCAGATATGCCATCGCCATGCTTGATGTGGACCATTTTAAAAAGTTTAACGATACCTATGGTCATGACGTCGGAGATCAGGTGCTGAAAATGGTGGCGTACAAGATGATGGATGTAGGGAGCGGGGGCAAAGCGTTCCGTTACGGGGGAGAAGAGTTCACAATACTCTTCCCGGGTCGGCGAGCGGCGGACGTTATCCCGGAATTGGAGAAAATCAGAAAATCTATTGCTGATTACCGGCTTGCGTTGCGCAGTGTTGAACGACCTAAAAACGGCACAAATGTCAAGGCGCAGCGCGGAACGAAAGGGGAAGCTCCCCACGTTTCTGTTACCATAAGCATCGGTGTGGCGGAACGCGGAGAGTCGCCTGCAACCCCTGAAGAGGTGATGAAGGCTGCTGATAAGGCCCTTTACAAAGCCAAGAACAGGGGGAGGAACCAGGTGTGCGGGTAGCGTTTATATCTTCCTGAAACACGGTGAAGCACTCAGCGTGTCTCACCGTGTCTCGGTTATCTGCGACCCTTGGCAGGCGGGCGTGGCCCGTCTCCCTGTCTTTTGCCGCCGGCAGGTCGTCCCGCAGGTGCCGGGCGCTCACTTTTGACCGTATCTTTCGCGACAGCTGGTCGCCATTTTTTTGCAGCCTCTTTTGCTGCCGAAGAGCGTCCTGTTTTGGTCGCTTCTTTAATTACTGGACGTGAGCTTTTTGTGCTGGATCGCTTACCCGCTGGAGTGCTCTCAGTCGCTGCCGGACGGGCAGCTGCAGCCGGTCTGACACTCG
>CAIRND010000179.1 GCA_903879825.1 uncultured Geobacteraceae bacterium | reverse complement strand
GGCTTCCGGCGATGTGAGCCGTTCCAGAAAACAGCTGATTTCAAATGATGCCGTTTCCAGTAGTTGCTCACGGCAAGGGCGCTTGAGAAGTGATTTGGTCAGACGGACCGCTGCGGCAGGTTGCGCGGCGAGCTGCCGGGCCTTGGCGTGGGCAGTCTGATGAAGTTCAGCCTGTGGCACGACCGCCGTGATAATCCCCAGTTGTTCCGCACGGACTGCGCTGAATGATTCACCGAGCAGCAACAGTTCCGCCGCGCGCTGATGTCCCATTAACAGTGGCAACAACAGGGTGGAACCCGCCTCAGGGCAGAGTCCCAGTGAGACAAACGGCATCTGAAACAGTGCCGTATCAGCCGCATACACCAGATCGCAATGCAGCAGCAATGTTGTGCCGACTCCAATGGCAGCACCGTTGACAGCGGCCACAATCGGCGTTGCCGCCAAAGTCATGGCGTTCAGAAAACGAAGTACCGGGCTGTCCGGTCCGGTTGGCGGGAAGTTGACAAAGTCTGCGATGTCATTGCCGCTGGTAAAGCAGTCAGCGCAGCCGCACAGCAGTACGACCCGAATGGCAGGATCCGCATCGGCACGCTGCAGTGCATCTGCAAGAGCCCCGTACATGGCGACGTTCAGCGCATTCTTTTTTTCAGGTCGGTTGATCGTCACAGTCAGGATCCCTTCCTGCAGATCGGTTTGAATCAAGTCTGGCGTACAGCTCATTTCATTCTCCTTGGTGTTGTTTCACGCCATTGCACTGATCCATTCCGGCACCGGAATGGCAACTTTTTTGATGCTGTCGAAACAGACCATTGTGGTGCGGGCGGTGGCATAGGTTATCTTCGCGCCGTTATGAAGCTGGTATTCCAGGTCAAAGCTGGTGGTGCCGATTCTGGCGACGACAACGGAGACAATCAGGGTGTCGCCGAACAGGATCGGGAGCTTGTAGTCACATTCCGCACGGGCAACCAGAACAAATATCTGCCGCTCGGTCAGATCGGTGAAAAGTTCTGCGAACAGCTTTACCCGCGCCGTTTCAAGGTAGCTAAAGTAGATAACGCTATTGACATGACCGTAGAGATCGAGATCAGAAAAGCGCAATTCGATGGGGGTGGAGTAGGTGTGCGGCATGGTGATGGAGCTCCTTACGTCTGCTGTGACGTGGAAATATGTACCAAATACGGCATTTGATCACGCAACGCCGCAACGAGCGCAACGAAAAACAAAGAACTTAATAACGAAATCGTGATTAACCAACCAAGTGAACCTGAATAATGACTTGATTTCTCGATTTCATTCGTAGCGCCGTTGCGTCGTTGCGTGAAACTGCTTTTTTAGATTTTTATGTGCAACCAGCGGTGTCAGTTGCCGAGCATACCTTTTTTTAAGTCATCATCAGCCGGTTTATCACCCAGATAGATGGCCAGAACACCCCTCGCCAGTTTTGGTGACGTGATGCTCCCGAGATTCTTTCCATTGTGGCTGGCGGTCACGCTGCCATCAGCAGCCAAAATCAGGTCAACGACATCACCCCGGTGGAAATCTGCGCTGAAGAGTGACAGAAACTTTTTCGCTTCGGGGGAGCCGACCAGATCAGGTGAATTGTTGGTTAAACCCTCGCTGAATGCTTCGATGATTTTCTCTTTGCCGACCTTTGAATGGAGGAAAACCATGCGGATCAGTTTATCCCCGTTGTCGCGCAGCGCATCTCCAGCGCTGGTGAAACGTTTGGCGCTATAGAGCG
>CAIRND010000178.1 GCA_903879825.1 uncultured Geobacteraceae bacterium | reverse complement strand
CCAATAAGTGAACAACCGAGCTGAATATCAGCGTCATAAAGATCTTTCATAAGTTTTGCGTGAGTTGAATTAAAACCGGTGTAACAGTACGAACAATCAACTGAAAATACTGCAGAATCAGCGTTTTCCAGGACTCCGTTCATGAGTGAAGCCTGTTTTTTCAATTCACTCTGAGCCAGCTTCAGATCAGTTATATCGATGGTATACCCGGCCAAAAGTTTTCGGCCATCTAATTTTTGAATAGGAAATTTGAAGGTAATGTAGTTGCGACCGCGGAGTTCTTCCTCAAGTCTAATGGTTTTTTGACCTTCAATAACCCCCAGATCATCAGCAGTGACCTTGGCGGCAAAGTCGGCCGGGAAAATTTCGTGCGTTGCTTTGCCAATCATATCAGTGGGGGAAAGACCGGTGATTTCAATAAAATTATCGCTGGCCTGAAGTACCCTGCTTTCCGTTGCGGTCACCTCTTTGATAAAGCAATAAATGGGTGAGTGTTTCATGAACAGGGCGAAGAGTTCATTTACATCTTTGAAAGAATTGATAAGATTAACCCGGTCTGTGACATCACGTACGATATGAACGGCCCCAACAAGATTTCCTGCTTCTGAAACCTGAGGGTCAACAGTAACTTCCAGCCAGCGGTTATTATGTAAAATTGTTGCGGTTTCGGAACGAAGTGAGTGCTTCGCTCTGCTCATCGGACAATCAGGAACCGGAGCATCAGTGCCGTGAAACAGTTTCCAGCAGGGTTGATTGATGATGTCGGCGAAATCGCGACCCAAAACATGGCTTGTGGCCAGATTGCAGCGTATGATCCGCTGCTCGGGATCAATAAGTGCGATGCTGTCGCTGATAGAGTCAAAAGTATTCTGCCAATCATGGCTGGCACGTATAAGCTGTTCTTCCAGTTTAAGCCGCGCAGCCATTTTCCAGACCCCTTCCATCATCAGTGTCAACTGAAGTACATCGGACTGATTATAGGGAAGAACTTTGTTGGCGACGCCAACCACCGCCACGATCTTGTCACCATCAAACACGGGTACGCTCAGAAAACGGGATAGGGGTACATGCCCCTCCGGATACCCTTTTTTAAGATCGGAAGGCGCCGGATAATCATTGACCATTATCGGGCGCCGCTGCCTGACAACCTCACCCCATATGCCGGTTTTATCCAGATGGTAGACAGATTGCGGTTCAGCGACTGCGCACGAAGCCATAACCCCTTTTGACCAGGTATTAAGAATAAACTGCTGATTTTCCTCGTTATAATGGTATATATAGCCAATACCGCTTTCAGTCAGATCAATGACCTTTTCGAGGGCAAAGTCCAGTAAATCCTGAACGTTTACCGCGTGATACTGGTTGACTTCCTGCATTAATTCGAGTCGTTCAATATTACGCTTCAGCTCCTTCTCTGCCGCAAAATTATTCTTCCCGTTACGATATTGCAGCCACAGCATGAGCAGCGTTATACCGAGGAAGACAGCGAAAAGGCCCGAAAATGTGTTTAAGACAACCATGATTCTTACACTCCGTAACTAGGTTGTTCCCTCTGTACGACGGTGAGACTCGGCCAATTATGGTGGTAATAAACCACTGTTAAAAGATTAATCCAATGTCAATCCAGTTGTGCTGCGCTTCAATCCGCCACCACCTGCGGCGGCCCGTTAATTGGAAGCTTAACAATAAAACTGGTCCCGCGCCCAACCTCACTTTGTACGGTTATTTCTCCACCATGCTTCCTGATTATATCGTAGCTGATAGAAAGCCCCAACCCGGTACCCTTGCCAACCTCTTTTGTAGTGAAAAACGGTTCAAAAATACGCTGCTGATTCTCTTCTGGAATTCCGCAACCGGTATCGGACACAGAAATAAGCACACTTTCGTTCTCGCTCCAGGTTCGAACAGTTATGGTCCCCTGATTTTCCCCCAAGGCGTGGGCGGCATTCACCAACAAATTGAGAAACACCTGGTTAAGCTGCTGGGGGTGGCATTTTAACGGGGGGATATCGCCAAACTCCCGATGTAAGGTAGCCACATATTTAATTTCATTCCAGCCAATATTGATAGTCGTTTCCAGCGCTTCATTTAGATTGATATAGGCGCACTCAACCTGATCCACACGAGAAAAACTCTTTAAATCCTGCACAATACGCCGTACCCGTCCCGCACCATCCTGACTCTCGGCAATCAACTGGCGGGAGTCGTCCATAATATGATCGATCTTGAGCCGTTTTCTCAGTTCAGTTATTTTTTCAACCTCTGCGCTGCCAGCGCACGCCATGATCAACGTATCGCCTGAGGCAATAAATTCAGCCAGTCGATCGATGTATTTATTGAGGGTGCCCAAATTACTGGAGATGAATCCCATAGGGTTGTTTATTTCGTGAGCAATTCCTGCTGCCAGCTGCCCTATTGATGCCATTTTTTCCTGCTGGAATATTTGTATCTGTGCATCCTTTAGTTCTGAGTATGCTTTTTCCAACTTTTGCGTGGTAGCACGCAAATCAGTTGTGTCGTTAAGCGAAATCACATGACCGGACACCTCCCCATTATCCTGTATTGCATAAATGGTGATGTCGTACGAACGGCCAGAACCCGGGAGAAATAATTCACCGTTTGTGCCATTGAATGTGACAAATTTAAAACCGGCGTCGTCAATCAGTTCACGCCAGTCAATACCGACAAGTTCATTGATCGGTTTACCGGTTGCTTCAGACAGCAACTTATTGCACCGCCTGATCAGATGCCCGGCATCGGTCAGTATTACAAAGTCTCGCAGATGATCAAGAGTCTGCTCCCATTCCCACTTGGCATGGGCCACCTGTTTAAAAAGCTGTGCCAGTTCT
>CAIRND010000177.1 GCA_903879825.1 uncultured Geobacteraceae bacterium | reverse complement strand
CGCAATGCTTCCGGCATACTTGCCGCTTGAAATGTTTTAACCAGCATTGAAACTTACCACCCCGAGAGACTGGATTTTAACATTCTGCGGTATTTCATTATGAGACAAAACCGCCATGTGCGGAACAAAACGTTCAATCAGTTTACGAACATGGCGTCGGATTGACGGAGAAGCCAGCAGCAGCGGCTGTGCTCCGCTCATACCAAAGCGCTCTGACATGCTCCGGACGGAAGCAATAATTTGTTGGGCGATTGCTGGCTCTATCGCCAAAAAGCTCCCTTGATCAGACGGCTGAATCGCTTCGGCAATGACATCTTCAATCTCTCTGTCAATTGTCACCAGGAAAAGTGTATCATCTTCCATCTTGTATTGATCGACAATAAATCGGCCCAAACCCTGTCGAACAAACTCAGTCAGCACATCGGGATCCTTGGTAAGCGAAGCATAGTCGGCCAGGCTCTCCAGGATCGTGCGCATATCGCGTACCGAAACGCCTTCTTTAAGCAGACTCTTGACTACCCGCAGCACTGTCCCAAGGTTGAGAAGGTTCGGGATCAGCTCATCGACCACTTTCGGGGCCGTGACGGCAACATTGTCAAGCAGCTGCTGCATTTCCTGACGACCAACCAGTTCGTGTGAGTAACGTTTTATAATTTCGCTGATATGGGTTGCCACAACCGTAGTGCTGTCCACGACCGTATAGCCGTTAACCTGAGCCTGATCACGATCTTCGTTCCGAATCCAGACCGCCGGCAAACCGAAGACCGGTTCCTTGGTTGCCATACCGGGCAGATTGGCGGTAACGGCACCAGAATCCATGGCCAGATACTGGCCAGTCAATTCACTTCCTCCCACTCGCGCACCACGAATCAGCAGATTGTATTCATATGGCTTGAGCTGCAGATTATCATGAATGTGAATAGGCGGGACCACAAAACCCATTTTTTGCGCGGTTTGACGCCGAATAGAGCGGATACGCTCCAGCAGTTCGCCATTTTGTGCCGCATCAACCATCGGCACGAGACCATAGCCAACCTCCAGTTCCAGTACATCGAGAGGTCGGATATTAGATGCCTGATCGATTGATTCCTCACCGGCAGTCGCTTCAGTAAGTGCAGTTTCTTCGACAACTTCGGCCTTCTCTCGTGCCATTTTGCCAACGATAAAAGTGACACCGGACAGCAGCAAAAAGGCGAAGTGTGGCAACCCGGGAATGAGTGCAAACAAAAACATCACGCCGGATGAAACGAAAAAAGCCTTGGGATAATTCAAAAACTGCCCGGTGAGCTCCTGACCAAAACTGTTCTCATCAGCCGAACGCGTGACGAGAATACCAGCGGCTGTTGATATGATCAGAGCGGGAATCTGGGCAACCAACCCTTCTCCGATTGTCAATAGCGTATAATTTGTCAGGGCGTTCATAAGCGGCATACCCTGCTGCCAGACTCCAATGATCAAGCCGCCAAAGATATTTATCAGAACGATCATGATTCCGGCGACCGCATCCCCGCGCACAAACTTGCTGGCACCATCCATGGAACCGTAAAAATCGGCCTCACGGGAAATTTTATGGCGGCGGATCTTGGCCTCTTTATCTGTCAGCAACCCGGCCGAAAGATCGGCATCTATGGCCATCTGCTTTCCTGGCATTGCATCCAGCGTAAAACGGGCTGCAACCTCAGCCACACGACCGGCACCTTTGGTGATAACGACAAAGTTTATTACCACCAGAATCAGGAAAAGTACCGCACCGACGATGTAATTACCACCGACCACGAATTGCCCGAAGGCTTTGATGACCGCACCTGCGGCCTCGGCGCCTTCACTGCCGTGCAGCAGTATCAGTCGGGTTGAAGCGATATTAAGCGCGAGCCGAAAAAGGGTAGTGACCAGTAGCACTGAAGGGAAGACTGAAAAATCAAGTGGTTGAACCGTGTAGAGGCAAATCAGAAGAATGGACAGGGCTATCGTAATATTGGCAGCTAGAAAAACATCCAGCACAAACGCCGGAAGAGGGATAATCATCAGCGCAAGAATGCCGATCAATCCTACGGCAACATAGATGTCCGAGTTTTTGCGGAAACCGCGTAACTCTATTGCTTCTACGGTGCCATTGGCCATGAATGTTATTTTTTCCGCCTTATCAATAAGAATGTTAAATGTTCATTTTTCTGCATTTTTCGTGCCGTAGATGTTCAAAATCCTTATGCTTACGGCCATAGACTGACGGTGAAGGCGATACCGGAGCCACCAACGTCGCCGGCAACCACATGAGCCAACGCCCCAACCGTGTCAAACCATTGAACGCGTCGGATTATTGACTTTTCGAGATCAGTGACCGGCGCTACTGCCCCAAAGTTCTTTGAGCCTCTTATCCCGGCCGCAACCGTTCCGGTAATAACGGTACCTGAGCGGATTTTTCTTATAATAATGCTGGTGATACTCTTCAGCCGGGTAAAACTTCGCTGCAGGCGTTATCTCCGTGACAACCATGCCTCGAACGCGCTTACTTTTTTCAAGCTCAGCTTTGGATCTCACCGCGCCTTTATGCTGTTCCTCTCCGCGATAAAAAATCACAGCGCGGTATTGATTTCCGCTATCACAGAACTGTCGATCAGTCACGGTTGGATCTATGTTATGCCAAAAGACATCCAGAAGGGCAGAGTAGGATATTTTAGCCGGGTCATACTCAATCTGTACCGCTTCGGCGTGTCCCGTACCGCCTGCAGACACCTCCTGATACGTCGGGTTTATTTTATCACCACCGGTATAGCCAGGAGTAACTGAAATCACACCGGGAAGCGCATCAAAGGGGGCCTCCATACACCAGAAGCAACCACCGGCAAAAATCGCACGCTCTGTAACCGCAGCAGAGGCGACATCGGCCACTGATAGCGCGAGTAAAATAAGCAGCAGAAACCTTTTCATGTGTCACCTCCGGATGACTATTTCCGACCAGTCTCAAATTTCAGCGCTGCTGAATTCATACAATAGCGCAGACCGGTCGGCCGTGGACCATCGTCGAATACGTGACCAAGATGTCCATCACACCGCCGACACAGCACCTCGGTTCTCCGCGAAAACAGACTGTTATCTGCGACTGTCTTAATATTTTCAGGAGAAATGGGGGAGAAAAAACTCGGCCAACCGGTACCGGATTCATACTTAGCCTCCGACCGGAACAGTTCAAGATCACATCCCGCACAGTGGTAAATACCCGGTTCATGATGATTGGCGTATATCCCGGTACCCGCCATCTCGGTACCCTTTTCCCTCAATACATGAAATTGCTCAGGAGCAAGTTGTTTTTTCCATTCAAGGTCAGTTTTAATTATTTTTTCACTCATGACGAACCCCTTCGTTTTACTGGAATACACTTTTATAGCACCCTCTTTTTCTGCGGCAGGTGAGGTACCACGCTTATCGGCACACCCGGGAACCGAACTGGACAACACCAGCATTGCAGCAAACGACATCGCGTATATTCGATATTTGTCCATACATTACCCTCCGTGCATATTCCCCTTGCGAGTCCTCAGTGTATCACTTCGACATTTGTG
>CAIRND010000176.1 GCA_903879825.1 uncultured Geobacteraceae bacterium | reverse complement strand
GTTCATCGGAGAAGGTATTGTAGCGTTTGGGTAAAGACATTACTCGCTTACCCGGCATGCAGGAGGGATGGTGAATTCGCACGGGACTTTCGTCTGACAGAGGCCACAGCCGGTCTGTGGCACTCCATATAATTCAGAAAGCTTTTTCGGGGCTGTTCCATACACCATTTCACGGCAACGATATTTGTCATGTCCATCATGAGTGATAGCATCAACCGGACAGCGGGCAATGCATACGCCGCAACTGCCATCGTGAAAATGCAGACAGTTTGAATTATGACTGAGCGACGTGCGCGGAGAGGGTGTCAATGCAGCGTTTGTAATAACAGTGCCGCAGCGGTGGGCAATACCACGGGAAGTTATAAAACCATCACTGAGACTGAAAGTGCCCAGACCTGCAGCATATGCGGCATGACGCTCTGACCAGCGCGAGGCGATTCCGACCGGTGTGTCACTGAATTCCTGCCATAGTGGTGAATACTGAGGGGCAACGGCCTGATACCCCTGTCCTTCCAGCCACGAAACAATGTGCCTGCGGAGATTGCCGTTGAGCGTTTCTCCATGACTACGGGTCAGGGCCCATTCACGGGAAGGAAGTTCCGTCTCTGCCCGGTTACTCTTACGTACCAACACGCTGATGGGGAGAATCCAACTGATGACAGAAACCGCGCCGGGAAGCAGTTCACTTGGCAGCAGGTGAAATGAGCCGATGATCTGCTTATATTCGCTATACAGCGGGTCTTCTGCGGAAGAAAATCCCACCAGTGGCTCGTCAAAATAGCTACTGTGGCTATCCGGGACGAGATTACCTGGATGGGTACCGATATAACGGATTATTTCACTGCGCAGCAGCTTTTCCATAGTTTGATTATTCCTGACAATGATCAGATTGCAGCTTTACGGCCACGCATGATTCCGGCGCCATTTGGGAGTTCATGGACAAGTCTATGTACATCGGACAATCCGGCATCTGTCATCATGGTTGTCAATTCACTCTCAGAATAAGACTGACCATTTTCGGTTCCAATCAGCATATTGAGTGAAAACAGTGCCGGAAAGGCGGGACCATCCTTGGCATCATTGAGGATAAATTCCTGTACCATCAGGACGCCGCCAGGGTTAAGGGCTGCAACTGCCGTACGTAAAAGCGCTGCACAGGATTCTGGGCCGTCAGAGTGAAGAACATGTGAAAGCCAGGCGGCATCAAAACCGGTCGGCACCGAGTCAGCGTGGAAATCACCGGCCACAAAGTTAATTCGATCAGAAAGTTCAAAAGAGGCAATAGTTTTTTCTGCAAAAACCCGAGTGGTGGGAAGGTCATAGACAACGGCGGTAAGATCGGGATTAGCAAGACAGAAATGAATTGCATATGTTCCGGGTCCGCCCCCCAGATCAAGGAGTCTGCGCCAGCCTGCAAGCCGCAATGACTGGGCGATTCGGGGTGCCAACAGACTAGCCAGGTTAAACATCCCCATCAGAAAACTTTCTCTGACCGTTTCATCATCACCATGCGAAATAGATGTACGGACCGGGCCACCGCTTGTTACCGCCTCATCAAGCCTGCCCCAACCGGACACAAGATGGTGATGATGCATGATGATATGCCCAAGATATCCGGGAGACGCCTTTGACAGATTATGAGCGGAAAACGGTGTGGTAATATAGCTGTTGTCCCGTTTTTCCAATAGACCAAGACCTGTCAGTGCATCGAGCAGCATAGCGGTAGCACGCTGATCAGAGTTACACAACTGTGCAACCTCTGCTGCCGTACGGCCAGTGCCATCGACAATGCTGAAAATATCCAGCTTTACACCGGCATGGAGTGCGCAGGTACTCCAGTACCCGCCCGACAACTGCAACAGATCAGGGATTGACCATTCAGTAATAGTAGTTTTCATAATTTCCTCCTAAAATAAAAAGGCTAATCCGACACTCTGGATACACGGAGAAAGTTACAAACAGAGCCTTACTTGTTTACCCAAAAGGCTACAAGCTTTTCTCCGTGTCTCCGTGGTGAAAAGGGTTTGCTTATGTTGTTACACTTCTGGGCACCCCTTACGACTTCTTATCAACCCGCTCAACCCAACACTGCTCTGTCGATATTGAACGCAGAAACTCCCCGGCAAAGAGAAATTTAGCCTGCGGCACCGGTACACTGATGAAATCCTTACCACGCCCCGCCGTTAATGCATAGCCGCTCTTACCGCCTCGTTCCCATTTTTCAACCGACACAGTCGTCACAATTTCAGCACCCTGTTCGACATTAGTAAACTTGTGAGGGCTTAGTTTCTCTTTGCATGGAATGGGAGACCCCGCAACCTCACCAATCATCAGAGACAATCCAAATGCTTCATCAGGCTCGCAAATGAAGCGTATCTGCGTAACATCGTCAGGCTTTATCTTCGGAGCAAGCTTAAAGAATCGGAGATGAATCCTGCCACATCGCTCGGTAACATGGCCGTACTCCTCGGTGATTTTGACCGCGGCACGGATTTCAACACCGGTGGTTTGGGAAAAAAGTTCATAACAGCGATAACGTTTCAATTCGACAGGTGGCATAGTGTTCTCCTGTGAAAATGTTCAGTACGTCACTTGTAACAAACAGATGGGGCATTTTCCATTAAATAAAAAAAGAGCGGCATCGCTGCCGCTCTTTTAGTTAATCAAATATATGGAGAAGCTCTATTTACGAACGCCTTTTCCCGCAACCTGCATGCGGATAATTGCCCGTTCGAGGGCAGCTTCATAAATCTTATGCTGTTTATCCTCTTGAGTAAGCTTTTTAAGCGCTTCCTCGGCACGACCCAAGGCTGCTTTTGCACGCTCAATATCGATTTCAGCAGCAGTCTCTGCCGTTTCTACCAAAACGATGATCTTGTCATCCTGAACTTCGAAGTAACCCCAGTTGAGCGACATATGCTCTGTTACTCCGTTATTTTTATAGGCAAGTTCACCTATCTTGAGTGAAGTCAAAAAAGGTGCATGCCCCGGTAGAATGCCGAATTCACCAAGTTTACCGGTTGCGGTTACTTCTTCAACTTCGGTTTCAACAACCTTCTTATAAGGTGTGACTATTTCAAGTTTCATTTTTTCAGCCATATATGATCCTTGCAGGGGCGAATATTATATCCGCCCGGAAGACCGGAGCGATCACGAGGATCGCCCCTACATTTTTATTTATATTGCTGCCAGCTTAGCTGCTTTTTCGATAGCTTCTTCGATTGAGCCAACCATGTAGAATGCCTGTTCTGGCATACTGTCATGCTTGCCGGCTACTATTTCCTGGAAACCTTTGATGGTATCTTTCAATTCTACATACTTACCTGGTGAGCCGGTAAAGGCCTCAGCAACGAAGAACGGCTGTGATAAAAAGCGCTGAATTTTACGGGCGCGGGCAACAACCAGCTTATCTTCTTCGGAAAGTTCATCCATACCAAGAATGGCGATGATATCCTGAAGATCCTTGTATTTCTGAAGAACATACTGAACCGAACGAGCAACGGCGTAGTGTTCCTCGCCGATAACCTGTGGATCAAGGATACGTGAAGTTGAATCGAGCGGATCAACAGCAGGGTAAATACCAAGCTCGGCGATCTGACGAGAAAGAACTGTAGTAGCATCCAAGTGGGCAAAAGCCGTTGCAGGAGCCGGGTCAGTCAAGTCATCTGCAGGTACGTAAATAGCTTGAACAGAGGTAATGGAGCCTTTCTTCGTGGAGGTAATACGCTCCTGAAGTTCACCCATTTCAGTAGCCAGCGTAGGCTGGTAACCAACAGCTGAAGGAATACGACCCAACAGAGCTGAAACCTCAGAACCTGCCTGGGTAAAACGGAAAATATTATCAATGAAAAGCAGAACGTCAAGCCCGTCTTCATCACGGAAGTATTCAGCAACAGAAAGAGCGGTAAGAGCAACGCGGGCGCGGGCTCCTGGAGGCTCGTTCATCTGGCCGTAGACCAGAGCAGTTTTTTCCAGAACGCCGGTTTCCTTCATTTCCATCCAAAGGTCGTTCCCTTCACGGGTACGCTCGCCTACTCCGGCGAAAACTGAGTAACCGCCATGCTGGCGGGCAATGTTATTAATGAGCTCCATGATGAGAACGGTTTTGCCGACTCCGGCACCACCGAACAGACCAATCTTACCACCACGGGCATAAGGTGCGAGCAGGTCAACAACCTTGATGCCGGTTGTGAATGCTTCTACTTTGGTGGACTGGTCTTCAAAAGAAGGCGCTTCACGATGGATAGCGTACTCTTTTTCATTACCGATCGGACCCATTTCGTCAACAGGCTCACCGATAACATTCATGATGCGACCGAGGGTTTTAGCGCCAACGGGAGCACAAATCTGTTTACCGGTATCAACAACAACCTGACCACGCTTGAGACCGTCGGTTGAGTCCATAGCGATGGTACGTACAGAGTTCTCACCAAGATGCTGAGCAACTTCCAGTACCAGATTGAATTCACGGTCATCAATGGCCGGATTTGTCACGCGAAGAGCGTGGTAGATCTCCGGCAGCTTGCCGGGCTCAAATTCAACGTCGATAACGGCGCCGATGACCTGCGAAATTTTACCTGTGTTCTGACTCATTGAACGGTGTCCTCCTGCGGCCCTGCGGCCTCATATAGTGTTACGTAATTAGAATTAGCCTTTAATCGATTCAGAGCCGGAGATGATTTCCATCAACTCCGTTGTAATGGCTGCCTGACGTGCCCGGTTGTACTGGAGAGTCAGCTTGCCAATCATTTCATTTGCGTTTTTAGAGGCACTGTCCATGGCGGTCATACGGGCACCATGTTCACCGGCAACCGTTTCAAGCATGGCTTTAAATATCTGAACCTCAATATTTTTAGGCAGGATCTCAGCAAGAAGATCACCGACTGACGGCTCATAGATAAATTCGACCGGAGTTTCTTCTGATGCGGTTGTTTCTTCAGGAACAACCGGCAGCATCTGCTGGAAGGTAATATCCTGAGTCATAACCGTACGGAATGAGTTATAAAGAAGCTCAACCTGATCGTACTCTTCAGCCACAAATCCGTCGATGACTTCTTGTGCCAGCATGGCAGCGGTCTGATAATTTGGTTTTGCAAGGACATTTGCAAAGTTTTTGTACACCGTATAGCGGCTTTTCAAAAACTCATACCCTTTGCGCCCAACAGTCATGACACTGATCTGCTCGAATGAATCCGTTTTTTCCTTGATATAGCGGTCAGCGGCTTTGCACAAGTTGGTGTTGAAGCCACCACACAAACCACGGTCTGATGTCAGTACGATCAGAAGCAGTTTTTTTGCATCGCGTTTCTCTAACAGCGGGTGAAGATCGCCCTCAAGGTTTGCAGCCAGCGATTGCAGCACTTCACCCAGCTTTTTCGCATACGGGCGGGCAGCTACAACGTTTTCCTGGGCACGGCGCAGTTTCGCAGCCGAAACCATCTTCATGGCTTTGGTGATCTGGCGAGTATTTTTTACGGATACAATCCGCTTTTTAATGCTTTTAAGGCTTGCCATATCTCAAACCGTCCTTGTTTACGCGGTAAATTCCTTCTTGAACTGGCCCATCGCAGCAATAATTCTGCCCTTCAAACTATCGTCAATAGCTTTTTTGTCGCGAAGCTCAGTAACGAGTTCTGCCTGACGGTTGTCGAAGAATGCATACATTTCGATCTCGAATTTTTTGAGAGCGGAAACGGGATACTCATCAAGGAAGCCGTTGTTGGCTGCAAAGATAATCAGAACCTGCTTCTCGTTGGGGATCGGGCGGTATTGCGGCTGCTTCAGAATTTCAACAAGGCGCACACCACGCTCAAGCTGCATCTGTGTTGCTCTGTCCAGATCAGAACCAAACTGCGCGAAGGCAGCCATTTCACGGTACTGAGCCAAGTCAAGGCGCAGAGTACCTGCAACCTGTTTCATGGATTTTGTCTGGGCAGAACCACCAACGCGGGAAACCGAAAGACCGACGTTAATTGCCGGACGAACACCGGAGAAGAACAGATCGGACTCCAGATAAATCTGGCCGTCAGTGATGGAAATAACATTGGTCGGGATGTAGGCAGACACGTCGCCAGCCTGAGTTTCGATAATCGGCAGCGCGGTCAACGACCCTGCTCCACGGTCATCGGAAAGTTTACAGGCACGCTCCAGAAGACGGCTATGAAGATAGAAAACGTCGCCCGGATATGCTTCGCGTCCTGGTGGACGACGCAGCAAGAGGGAAAGCTGACGATAGGCTACAGCCTGCTTGGAAAGGTCATCATAGATAATCAGGGCATGTCTGCCGCTATCGCGGAAGAACTCGCCCATCGTAACGCCGGTGTACGGTGCGATGAACTGCAGCGGTGCGGATTCTGATGCAGTGGCAGCAACAACGATGGTGTAATCCATGGCGCCGTGCTCAGTCAGCTTGGAAACAACCTGGGCAACGGTTGAACGCTTCTGGCCGATAGCAACATAAATACAGACGACATCGCCGCCCTTCTGATTAATGATTGTGTCGATGGCAACAGCGGTCTTGCCGGTCTGACGGTCGCCGATGATCAGCTCGCGCTGGCCACGACCGATTGGAACCATGGAGTCAATAGCCTTGAGGCCGGTGGCCATTGGCTGATGAACCGATTTACGGTCAACGATGCCGGGGGCTTTGATCTCGACTTTGCTGAAGCTGGTGGTATTGATAGCACCCTTGCCGTCAATGGGCTGGCCGATTGCGTTAACAACGCGACCGATCAGTGCATCGCCTACCGGTAATTCAGTAATACGGCCAGTACGTTTGACGGTGTCGCCTTCCTTGATCTCGGAAAACTCGCCGAGAATAGCGGCGCCGACATTATCTTCTTCAAGGTTAAGAACCATACCGGTTACGCCGCCGGGAAACTCCAGCAGCTCTCCAGCCATGGCGCCGGCCAGTCCGTGAATACGGGCAATACCGTCACCGATGGAGATGATTGTGCCGGTTTCGGACACTTCAACCTCTTTGCCATACTCTTTGATCTGTTTTTTGATAATCTCGCTGATCTCTTCGGCTCTGATTTCCATGGATGCTCCTACCCCTTCTGTAATATATCTTCAATCCGTTTAAGCTGAGTCTTGACACTGTTATCATAGGCGATGTCGCCTATCTGGGTTATGACACCACCCAGGAGAGATGAATCAACAATCATCTGCGGCACGACTTTTTTGCCTGTCTTTATCTCGAGCGCACTCTGAATTGCAACGATTTGACTTTCTTCAAGCGGAAAAGCGGTTTTGATGACCGGGCGGATTACACCGGAGAACTCATCAGCCAGCTTTTCGTAGGTCTGAACGATCTGCCCCAAAAAGGCAACGCGGTTCTTATCAACCAGCAGCAACAGAAAATTTCCTACCAGTTCTGAACAGGCGGCCTTAGACGACAGTTCCATCATGATGGCTTTTTTCTGTACCTGAGTAAGGGCCGGATCTGCAAAAGCTGCTCGCAAGTCGCTATGTGTTTTAAAAAGGCCGTCAATTATGGAAAGCTCATCACGGAAGCTGTCAATAAAACCGCCCTCCGAGCCAAGCTGAACGAGCGCTTTGGCGTATCGTCTCGCAATCGCGTTATTGATCACTGGATCTGTACCACCTTGTCAAGATATTCGCCGACAAATCGGTCGTGGTCGTTCTTCTGAATTGCACCGGACAGTTTGCCGGTTGCAATCTCTACGGCAAGTCTGGCGGCTTCGGCGCGCAACTCATTGCGTGCTTTCACTGTTTCCTGCTCGGCCGATAGGGCCGCCTGGGCAACTATTTTTTCTGCAGCGATGTTAGCCTCTGCAATAATTCTATTTTTTTCCTGCTCACCCTCGCGAACGATAGCGGCATGAAGTTCGTCAATTTCTTTCGAAGCCTGATCAAGCTTGACACCATATTCACGCAACTTAGCTTCTGCGGCGTCACGGGCTGATTCGGCATCTTTCAGGTTTTTCTCAATCTCGACCTGACGGGCAGCCAGTGAACCTTTAACATCGGCTTTTTTAAGAGCCCAGACAATGATACCAACCAGAACAGCAAAGTTGAGTACCCTCCAACCAAAATCTTTCATCTGGGCACCGCTGTCAGCGTGATGAGCTGCTCCGGCACCCTCAGAAGCACAGCCAACAGATGCAATAAGAACAAGTGCAGAGATGTACGCACAGGTGATAATTATTTTTTTGGAGCGATCGGTTACCATATTCATAACTACAGGCTCCTCCCGAGAATTTTTTCACAGATATCGCCGGACAGAATCTCGGCCTGCTTTTTCAGCAGTTCACGCGCTTCGGCCGCTTCTTTTGCAACTCTGCCTCGAATTGATGCAAGTGACTCAGAGGCTCGTGTGCGTGCTTTTTCAAGCACCGCGGTCTCTTCAGCCTGGGCAAGCTTCAAAGCGTCGGCACGGTGTGCACCTGCTTCAGCCTTGGCTGCATGAAGACGCGCTTCATACTGTGCCATCTTGGCCTGCACCTCTGCATCAACCGACACGGTCTTCTCTCGGGCCGAGTCGATTACCTGACGGCGATCGGCCAGAACCTTGCGGATCGGCTTAAACAGAAAGACGTTCAAAACGAGAACGAGGATGCCGAAGTTAATCAGCTGGATTACGAATGATAAATTTAATTCAATCACGACCTACCCCTTGCCAGGTATGCTAAACTGTATACTGTATCCCAGAGACGGGTGTAAAACAGAGGCTAACTATCATGTAAATCGAACGACTGTCAAGAAAATTGCGCAAAGTGTTTACACTTTTTTACT
>CAIRND010000175.1 GCA_903879825.1 uncultured Geobacteraceae bacterium | reverse complement strand
TTCTCCCCCGGCGACCATCTGGTTGTCTGCGACGATGTGTATGGTGGCGCCTACCGGGTGCTCTCGACCATATTCAGTCGCATGGGAATCACCTCCACATTTGTAGATGCCACCGACCTGTCAGCAATTGAGGCAGCAATCATCCCCGAAACAAAGGGGATCTATCTTGAGACACCATCCAACCCGCTTTTAAAGGTTACTGACCTGCGCGGAGCTGCTGACATTGCCCACCGGCACGGTATTATCACATTGGTGGACAACACCTTTATGACCCCCTACCTGCAACGACCGCTGGAACTGGGTTGCGACATCGTTCTGCACAGCGGCACCAAATTCATCAACGGGCACAGCGATGTCCTGTGCGGCTTCGCCGTGGTCAGGGACGCAGAACTCGGACAGCGCATCCGTTATATTCAGAACGCCTTTGGCACCGGACTCGGTCCACAGGACTCGTTTCTGACGCTGCGCGGCGTCAAAACACTTAAGGTCAGAATGGATCAGAGCCAGAAGAACACTCAGGCAGTTGTTGCCTGGCTGAAACAACATCCACGCGTTACAGCCATACACTATCCGGGGCTACCCGAGCATCCGGGCCACGCAATCCATGACGCCCAGGCAGATGGTCCGGGTGCAGTTTTTTCTTTCGAGCTCGATTGCTATGAGACAACCAAACGGCTGCTGGAAAACTCACATCTGGCGGCTTTTGCTGTCAGTCTCGGAGGAGTTGAAAGCATTATTTCCTACCCGGCAAAAATGTCACACGCCTCTGTACCAAAAGCAGAGCGCGAGCGCAAGGGCATCACCGACACACTGGTGCGGCTATCAGTCGGCCTTGAAGACCCGGAGGACCTGATTGCCGACCTGCAACAGGCGATTGGATAACCCGTGAATATTCGCATCAACGAAAAGCCCGCTGTTATCGAGAGTGGCTTAACTCTCGGGGAGCTTGCAGCTCGTCACAAAACAGGCGCAGATGTGCTGATTTTGAATGGTTTTCCGGCACTGGCGACTACCGCGTTGAATGATGGCGACGAAATATTTTTGATTCAGCGCGGTGAGATACCAACGCAAGAAGAGTTGGAGGGACTGATGGCAGCCCGCCATACACCCGGTGTGCACGCCATCTTGAAAAAGTCAGTGGTTGGAATAGCCGGTGTGGGCGGACTTGGCTCAGCGGTTGCGGTGGCCTTGGCACGGATCGGCGTCGGCACACTGATTATTGCCGATTTTGACGTGGTTGAGCCCTCAAACCTCAATCGTCAACAATATTTTGTCGATCAGATAGGCCAGTATAAGGTGGATGCACTGGTCGACAATTTGAAACGAATCAACCCGTATGTGACGGTTGAATCCCATTGTGTACTGCTTGGACCGAAAAACATACCTGACGTTTTCAAAAAGTGCCCGGTTGTCGTAGAAGCATTTGACCGGGCAGATATGAAGGCAATGCTGGTGAATACCCTGCTGAGTTCTGATACAGAAACGGTCGTCGTTGCGGCATCCGGCTTGGCGGGATATGGACCGAACAACACCATTTCTACGCAGAAAATAGCTGGGAGGTTATATCTGGTTGGTGACAATGTTTCAGAGGCTCGGCCGGGCAACGGACTGATGGCACCCCGCGTCGGCATTGCGGCGCATCACCAGGCCAATCAGGTGATCAGAATTTTACTTGGAGAAGACAAATGAGCACAATTGCGATCGCCATGAGCGGCGGCGTCGACTCCTCTGTTACTGCCGCCCTGTTAAAACAGCAGGGGCATACGGTGTTCGGGATTACCATGCGTCTCTTTGCTCCGCATAGCAGCGGTGTCGGTTCAGCCGTCCATGACGCCGCCGTGGTGGCGGAACATTTGGGAATACCTCACCACGTTGCCGATTTTGCCCCGGATTTCAGCAGGCTGATTATCGGCGATTTCATCGAAGAGTATCGAACAGGACATACACCCAACCCCTGTGTTCGCTGCAACCGCTACATTAAATTTGGAATGCTGCTTGATAAAGCCCGCGAGCTAGGTGCCGATCTGCTTGCAACCGGACATTACGTCAGGAAGACGGTAGACCCGGACGGCACCTGCCACTTGAGGGTTGCAGAGTACGCCCGCAAGGATCAATCGTACTTTCTCTACACGCTGACTCAGCAGCAATTGCAGCAGGTCATCTTTCCGCTTGGCACGGTGACAAGTAAAGATGAAGTGCGCCGTTTGGCGCGAGAATTTTCTCTTCCGGTTGCCGAAAAAGGTGAGAGTCAGGAGGTCTGTTTTATTCCTAATGATGACTACGTTGCCTTTCTGGAAGGAAGCGGTTCGCTAAACGCGACCGACGGCGATATTGTCCATCTGAATGGACAGGTTGTCGGACGCCATCATGGTACTCACCGCTATACGATTGGTCAGCGCAAGGGGATGGGAATCGCCTGGAGTGAACCGCTGTATGTGACCGCAATTGACGCCGAACGAAACCGTGTAGAAGTAGGTGAACAGCAGCATGTCTACGCTGACGGCCTGAAGGCTGAAACAATTAGTTGGATTGTAGCGCCGGAGTGCGAGGAATTTACCGCAACCTGTAAAATCCGCTATCGCCATCAACCGGTTCCCTGCCGCGTGCGGCTACTAGCGGGAGACAGGTGCGAAGTACAGTTTGACCAAGCGCAGAAAGCGATTACTCCCGGCCAGGCTCTGGTATTTTACCGGGGAGATGAAGTGTTGGGCGGGGGGCGGATCGTATCTTCATGCGACCGAAATCTTATGCCGGGGGAAGCGACATGCGCCTAACACTTATTGGCATCGCCCTCATAACCATAGCAACTGTTACCTCAGCAGGTGCAGCAGACAGAATCACCTTTTACCGGGATGGCGCTGTTATCCAACAGGAAACCGTCGCAGCCAAGGGACTGGTCGATGTACCGCTGGCACCAGGCCTGCTGGAGCATTCTCTCAAAATAATTCCCGCCGCCGGCACCACGATTATTGGCGTTGAAATGTACAAAAACGAGTCGGGCAGTTCAGCCGATAAAGAGCTTGACACACTGACCGAACAGCGTCGGCGGCTGGAAGACCGCTTACAGGCTCTGGAAACCCGCGAAGCTATTTTCACCTCCGCAGCCAAGTCACAAAGCGGAAAAGCTCCACGCAAGACCAAGGCTAACCCCGATCCGTTACAAGCTATCCGCCAGGGTACCGACTTTGCCATCGCCCAACTGGAGGCGGTCTATACCGCTCGCCGTAAAACAACACAGGAAATCCATAAAATAGACGGGCGCCTTGCGGCGGCCAAAAGAAACAATCGTAGTGCAGAAAATTCGCTACGGATCACCGTTACTCCCGCCCGTGGCAGGCTGACACTCCGCTATGCAACGGCAGAGCGCGGCTGGAAACCGCAGTATAATATGCATCTGACGGGGAATGGCTCCGTTCAGCTGCAACTCTTTGCAAAGGTCACGGGAAGTATGCGTGGCCATCAGGTACATGTTTCTCTCGGATCGCTTGCTGAGATTGGTACAGCAGAAACTTTTCCCGCACAGTCGGACAGTGCCGCTCTGACTGGCTACCTTTTACCGATTGCGGAAGAGCGCTACATCGAGGGTATTTTTAATCGATTTTCAGGAATGATTACCAACAATAGACCGCACTACCTCCCGTCGGGAGAATCCGGACTGTTTCGGAATGGAGTCTATCTGGGGAAATTCAGATTCGAAGGACTTTCATCCGGGAGAAGCAGGGTTATTTCTCTCGGCACGTAAACATCAGAGAAGCACCGTCCGGTTGCGCCCTTCACGTTTTGCCTGGTACAGCGCGGCATCAGCACGTTTCAGCAGTGTCTCCGAAGTATCTCCATCATTTAATACGGCCACCCCGATGCT
>CAIRND010000174.1 GCA_903879825.1 uncultured Geobacteraceae bacterium | reverse complement strand
GCCACCGAGGTAATAATCCCCGTTGGTGACAACGTGTAGATGAGGTCATTGGCGTTTTCAACAAAAGAACGGAAGCGTTGCTCGCTTTCCATGGCGCCTAACTCCACCATCCTGGTACGGTGCCACTCCCGGTAAAAGAGCGTGGCAAATACAACCGTGACAAGACAAAACAGCACCCAACCAATAGATAACTCTAAAGCCTCCATACGCCATCCGGCAAGATAGTCACGGGGTGATAATCCCGTAACGATGTAAAAAGGCTGGTCGTGAGAGAGCTTGCGGTAGGAGAACACTCGTTCCATACCATCAACACTGCTTATTGCCTTGTACGTTTCCGCTGTCTTTCCGGATGTAACCATATCAAGCAATTGACGGGAACCGACTTTCTGGCCGATGTTAGCGCCGATTTTCAGGGGTTCCGGGTGACGAACGACAAGGGACAAATCTGCATCAAGCAGCGTTATTACCCCGTGTGCTCCTACATTCAATTCTGAAAAATTACTGGTTAGATATTCAAGTCCGATGCCGGCATAAACCAACCCGGCAAAGGTGCCGTCAGGTCGGTTGATGCGACGGGCAAGAATCACCATCCATTTTCCGGAAATACCGCCTACTATTGGCTTCGAAATGACTATGCCCACGCTTGGGTTGTCGCGAAGGGAGACAAAATAATCCCGGTGGGCAAGGTTTATGGTTGTGGCGGCTTTTGTTTTTGCTCCATAGATGGCATCTCCGGCGGCGTTGGTTACCCTCAAGGTGATAAGTTCCGGCAGCCGGGAATGCTGACGAATGATAAAAGTGTCCAGCGAATCTGCTCCGATAGTACCTTGTCTCAATTGATGTTCGGTCTCATCACAGACAACCTGAAGAGCAATATTTGCTTTTTCAAAGACACCGGCAATATTTTCATCAAGAATGCGGGAGATGTTTCTGGTGGTTACTTTCGCCTGATTTTCATAGTGAGTTTTGCTTTTTTGAAGGGAATATCCGACAATGGCTGCAACAAGGAGATTAAGAAGCAGAATGATCGTGACAAGACGCTTGAGAAACGGATTGCGGATAACCGGTGGCGGGGAGGATGTATTAAACATGGCGATAATCACCTTAAGCAATTACGTGTATTTGTTTGAATACACGGGGTTGCCGCACCGGAAATATCATGTATGAACACCGGCTTGTCATATCCAGAGTACAACTGTGCGCACTCTATCCGAATACGGCAGATATCGCTCTCTTTTTCTTGTTACTTTTTCAAAAATTCTCCCGGAAGGATCAGTGGCACCTCCAGACAAAGTGTTTGTTTACGGGCAGTAATTATGCAAGGGAATCGCTTTCATAATATTCTTCATCGGTATTAACAGACCAGAGGTCGTGATTTTCTCTTCAGCTCTGCCGGCGCTACCACGTCGAGTAGTACTTCGCTGCTTTTACGCTTTGCTATTGTCCACACCACTGCGCACAGCGCCCTTCCCAAGTCGATCAAGTTCAGCACGTAACAGGGCATTATCCTGAACCATATTTTTCATTTGATTGGTGAGGCGCGATATTTTTATAGAAAACTGAACAGATATCAGCATAAGAAAAACGATGGAACCTATAAAAAGTGTGGTGGTAGGCAGAGATGCCCCGATGAAACGAGTCAGCGCTTCCAGCCAGTCATATTTGATAACCAGAGCGAACATGACGACGCTGGTAGTGAGCCAGAGTACGGAATATTCCTCGCGCAGCATGCGCCTGCGCACCAAGTCGATAGCAGCAGCAAAAACAATAATACAGATGATGATAGCAAATATCTGCTGGCGTACGGGCATCCAATTATCTCCGATCTACTTGTGTGCCATGTAATAGAATGACAAAAATTGAGAGAAGCATTTTGAACGTATAATACAGTGGCATTAGGCCGCTGTGCATGGATGTTCCGCTGATGTTGTTATGCATACGCACCGACACCTCATTGACTCTAAAGCCTGCAAGGTGAAGGGTGATCAGGACATCTGCGTCCGGATAGTCGTTTGGAAAGGCGTCACTGGTAAAAAAGCTGATCACGCTACGATTAAAAGCCTGAAATCCGGAGGTTGAATCAGTGATTTTTTTACCGAGCTTCCATGAAACGATAATTCTGAATAAAGTCATGCCGAGACGGCGCGCCCATACGGGCTCATAGGACTCTGCTCCGAGAAAACGTGAACCGAGAGCAAAGTCAGTTTCGTGAGACAGCACCGGTTTAAGAAGATTTGGAATACAGGTCGGATCGTGCTGCCCATCGCCGTCGATCTGGACAATTATGTCAAATCCATTGAAAAATGCGTACTTATATCCGGTCTGAATGGTCACTCCGTATCCCATATTAAAAGAGTGTGAGATGACGGTCGCTCCGGCGGATTCAGCAATAGAAGCTGTCGCATCACTTGACCCATCATTAACCACAAGAATATCATATTCCGGAACAACACGACGGATGTCGGCAATCACGACGGCAATAACGGAAGCTTCATTGAACGCGGGTATGAGAACAAGTATCTTCATGGTGGCGGGATAGTAGCACAGGTTTTATTGCATTGCCAGAGACAGCTTATTTCAGCATGTTCTGGAGCAACGATCTAAAACCGTTCCAAAAGCCGCGTGCCAGAGACGGTCGGTGCAGAAGTCGCATAATGTAATCAAACACAACGCGTGGCCGCAGGTAAAAGCTCTTGATCAGCTCTTTCTGGGCATTTTCAAGATTTTCTCTGGTGAGGCCGTGCGGAACAAAGACGGCATTGAGCAGATTCATATTTTCCCAGTTGGTATCGAAGGTGCCGAATTCAGCGGCCCGATCATACAGTTCGGAACCGGGAAACGGTGTCATAAGTGATACACTGATGTCATTCAGGGGAAGTTCAAGGGCAAAGTCGCGGCTCTTACGGAGGGTTTCCGCTGTTTCACCCGGATGCCCCATAATGAAAAAACCTTTCGCCTTGATTCCGGCATCCCGGCAGAGCCGTACGGCTTGACGCACCTGAGCCAGCGTAATGCCCTTGTTGACAATGTCGAGGATTTTCTGTGAGCCGCTTTCAATGCCGAAGCTGATCTGCCAACAGCCGGCCCGGCGCATCAATGCCAGATTTTCGGCGGTGATATGGTTGACCCTTCCGAGGCAGGTCCAGGTTACGTTCAGTTTCAACGATAGCAGCTGCAAGCAGATTGATGTCAGGCGCTTTTTGAAGGTAATAAAGGTGTCATCTTCAAAACTGAACTCCCTGATGCCATAGCGCTGGTGCAGATCCGCCATCTGCTTGACGATGTATTCAGCGCTGAACGCATGGCAGGCAGTGCCGAATACCGACCTGTCGCAGAAGATGCAGCTGTTGGGGCAGCCACGCGATGTAACAAGAGTTGCCGCCGGAAGGTTTCGTACTTTGAACGGTGCCGGCAGATATTTTTCAGGAAACCCTTCAAGCAGATCCCAGGCGGGAAAGGGGAGAATATCCAGATTGCTGATCAGTTGGCGACGTCCGGTTGTATGGAGAACGTTGCCTTCGCGATAGACGATTCCTGAAACTGAAGCCAGCGGAGTGTTGTTATGGAACGCAGCAAGCAACTCCACTATGGTCTCTTCCCCTTCACCCACAACGGCAATGTCAAGGGCACTGAAATGCTCCAGTGTTTCCACAGGAATGGCCGTTGCGTGAGGGCCGCCAACCACGGTAATGATGGACGGAAATTGTCGTTTAACTGCCGCTGCAAGGGCGTTGGCATTGCCAATTGCCAGCGTTGTCGAAGAAATCCCGATGATGTCCGGAGCAAACATAGTAATTCGGTGCAGTAGCTCCTGCCCTGATAATTCAAGTGCCGATGCGTCAATTACCGCGCTGTCAAAGCCATGACTGCGCGCCACCGCAGCAAGCATCAGGATACCAAGTGACGGAGAAGAACTGCCGCCACCGGCAAGAGAGCCATAGCGCTTTTCCAGGCTGAGCGGGGGGGTGGTAAAAAGTACTTTAAGCATGTCCGGTTCTCATTTCAACAACCCATAGATCAGTTTTGTCCGAAGCCCATATATCCGGTGAATTAATACGGCTAACTTACCCCGCACTCCCAAGCCGATTGCGTGCTGCCGGGCCGTAACGGCAACTGCGTTGATACCGTCAAACGTGCGGGTGCTGCTTTTCGCTTCCGGATGTACCCGCGAGTCGGCAAGATAGGACGTCGAAATTTTTGGTGCTGCTCTCCTGGCAAAATGCAGAAAAAGGTCGTAATCCATGTCCATATCCCGATCAACATCGACGCCGCCAACCGCATCCCACAGAGCGCGATTCCACAGCACCGCCATCTGTGGGATGTATGGCTCGGTGAGAAGTTTGTAAATTGAGAATGTGCGACCACGCCAGTTTTTATACGCCACGATTGGCCGAAAAATCTGCTCCCCCACGGGATTTACAATGCCACATCGTCCATACAGCCAGCGCGGTTCGGTCGAATCAAGATATGTCGCCGCTTCCTTTAGGGCACCAGGATAATAGCGGTCATCGGAATTAAGCCAGCCCAGGACAGTGCCGCGAGCCATTGACATCCCCCGGTTGATTGCGTCGGACTGTCCCTTGTCGGGAGCAAAATGAATCAGCAAGCGCTCATTGTATTCATCTTTCAAGTTGATAAGCAGTTCGCGGGAGCCATCACTGGAGCCGGGATCCATGACAATCAGTTCGACCTGAACATCACGCTGGTCGAGTACCGAACGTACCGCCTCTTCCAGGTAGGCAACCTGCTGGTAGCAGGGCATGACAATTGATATGGTGGGGGAGGTTCTCATCCGTCAGTTCCCTGGTTCCTGATGGTAATATTTCCGTCATCAGATATGACCACTACAATATCAGCTTTGGATTGCGGCAGTTGGATGGTGCCAGAAACATTATTTACATCGATGTGTTCTATTCTGGGGCCGTCCAGCCCATATTCGCGCGTCAGAATCCATAACGGATATTCCCATGTGTCCATTCCGGAACTCAGGGCGATATTTTTAAATCTGCCTTTCTGAATAGTTTGCAATGCTGACATTGTTGCCATTCCTCTGTTGGCATCATTAGCTAGGTAAAGAGCCCAGCGGGGGATGGTAAAAATGGACAGGGGAAACTGCTGCAAGGAAACAAGCGGTCGTGTCTGGTTACAAAATATATAGGGGAAACTGGCTATGGAAAGTAGAGTAATCATGCATCCGGTTATCCAAGTTTTGCACGTATTCGGCACAATAAAACCTGTAAGTGCGGAAAAAATTATGAACAAAGGTATATGAAGTCTCGTTGCCCACGGCTGCCAGCGGAGCATGATGCAGAAGAGCAACAGCCCCGCCGTAACAGCCAGTGCGTATGGAAGTATGCTCCGGAATCTCCTGCTGGAAATAATGATCGTCAACATGGTCATGAAAAGACAGATGTGCAGAAAATTGCCTGAGATGTCTTCATGGATTGTAAAATTAAGTGATTCCGGGGTTGTCCCGGGCCATGTCGTGTCCGGGGCATCAGCCGCAATACCAAGAACCGAGTGAATAGTAGTGAGGGCTTCCTTTAATAACACATTCGGTCCGTCCCAAGGGAGCAAAAGATGCAGGGCAGCGTTTCGTGACAGATTCGAGAGGATTACTGCAGGGGTAACGTGACCATTGCTGTATGAGTCCTTCCCCGATTGCAGCGGGTGGTGAAACAGGGCGTAATTGCGCTGAAAGTGCCCCATATTTACCAGCAGTACAATGCCGCCCAGCATGAGATATTTGGGCATGGAAGACTTCCATGACGTTTTCATGTCTTGAATGAAGAACCAGGCAAGAAAAGGAAAGGCATACAGATACGCAGTTCCCTTAGTCAAAATTGCCAGGCCGAGGCTGAATGACATCAGCAGCTCCCATCTGTGCACTCTTTCCTGCGACGACATTATGCCGAAGGCGATGAAGCAGATCAGCCAGAAGGAAACGACCAGGTCGTTCTGGGTGCTGCTCGACTGTAGGACAGCTGTTGGTATAGTCGCTGCCGCAAGTCCCGACAGAAGCTGGCCACGGAATGTGGCGCCAAGCAGCCGGGAGATGAACGATACACCGATGATGCAACCCGCCATGCTGAACCATTGAATAAGGTTTGCAAAACGGTCTCCAGCGGAGAGTAACTGAAAATGTGTGATAGCAAACTCGGCCCACGGATTGAGTTCGATCTGTCGGAGGTTATTTGTTGGGAAATGTGCAACGCTACCCTGCTGAATCCAGAACATAACGCGGGTCATATGGTAGGTCAGCGAGTCCCAATTGTTTGGTGGTGCCACTACTGCGATTACGAAGGTGCAGGCAAGTATTACGCTGATGATGCAAACAATAACCTTGTCTGCCAAGAGAAGGCCGAGGATTAGCGTTGTTTTGCGGAGCTTATTGGCGCGGAAAAGCAGCAGGCCGGCTGCGATTGCCGCCACTGTCCATCCTGTGATGAGGCAGGAACGGTTAAGCGCTGATAAAAGGCTCAATCCCTCGGTCAGGAACGTTACCAGAATACCCCAGATAACACTCGCGGTCAGAAAGGAGCTTCGTAAGCCGAACTTCTTGTTCAGGATGAGTCCAAAAAAAATGAACCATGCTATAACGGGTATGGATCCAAGAAGAATCATCAAATAATAATCCTGACTTTATGTCGTTATCTACCGCCCGGTCTTATTCGGTGCTTGTCTCCGGAAAAACACCATCACTTGAACAGGTTGTATTTAAGAATGCATCTCAGGGCGGAGATACCATCCTTCCAGCCGATTTTTTTTCCTTCCTTGTACGTCCTGCCGGAATAGGAAATGCCGACTTCATATATTCTTACATTCAGCTTGGCAATCTTGGCAGTAATCTCTGGTTCGAAGCCAAAACGGTCTTCTTCGATCTCTATCTGCTCAAGAACATTCCGCCGGAATACTTTGTAGCAGGTCTCCATATCGGTCAGGTTCAGGTTTGTCAGCATATTGGAGAGGAGGGTCAGAAAGGTGTTTCCAAGCATGTGCCAGAAGTAGAGAACCCGGCGGTAATCACCGGTGACAAAGCGCGAACCGCACACTACATCGGCCTTGCCCTCAAGAATCGGCTGAATCAGCTTCGGATACTGCTGCGGGTCATATTCCAAGTCGGCGTCCTGGATTATGACCATGTCGCCGGTTGCCTGCCTGAAACCGGTACGGAGGGCTGCACCCTTTCCCTGGTTTCGCTCATGAAAAAATATTCTACCGTATCGCCGGCCATTGCCCGGAGAATCTCGCGGGTCCCATCGGTGGAGCAATCGTCAACGATAATGATTTCTTTGTCCAGAGTAACAGCTTTGACAGCGGTGCAGATCTCCCGGATGGTCTCTTTTTCGTTGTAGACTGGAATGATAACGGATAGTTTCATGGAAAAGAATCTCACAAAGTTCTGAATTATTTCTGTACAAAATGCCACAAGACACAATGGAGATAAAGGCAAAAGCTTGAAATGTATTGATCAAATTACGAAGCATCCTTCATGAGCAGTTGGCATGAGGCATAAACCGCCTCAACACTTATCTTTTCGAGGCACCACCCTTCAGCCAGGTTCACGCATGTTCCCCGCTGCGTACATGGGTAGTGTTTACATGAAGTATCATGGTGGAGTATCAACCCCTCACCTGTATGAGCAAAACGAGCCGCGTCACCCGGGCCGAAAAGCTGAACTGTTCTACACCCCGCAGCAATTGCCAGATGCAACAAACCGCTGTCATTTGAAACTGCCAGGCGGCACTTACCCATGGCAGCAGCAACTTCGTCAAGTGAGCCGCAGAAAACCGGATCATCTGTAGAATAGGCATTGGCCTGGTCATTCTGCTCCAAAAACCATATGACCTGAAGGCCCAGGTTCTTTTTCAAACGAGTTGCCAATTCCTGGAAGCGTTCTTTCGGCCATTGTCTCCAGGGCCAGAGCGCCAGTGGACAGAGCGCTACAGACGGCAAGGTGTTGTCCCATCCAGCATCTGCCAGATGAGCAATTGCCTGTTCACGGGCTTTCGGTCGCGGCCAGTCCTGGACTCGCGATACAGGATTGGTTGGTAAACCCAATGCGGTTTGTATAACGTTATTGGCTCTTTGGGCTTCGGTGCCGCTGTGAATGTTCAACGGGTCGGTAAGCAAATTTTTCCCACCGCGTGCAACATGTGCGATCCGAATAGGGGAAGCTATAATTCGAAGCAGGACAATCGACAGCAGGTCGCCGCGCAGGTCGATTCCAGCGTCAAATCTTCCACGCAACTCTGTGGCCCGGCGCAGATCTTCAGGCAGGCCGCCCGCTCCTTTGCCGCGAAACAGACCAAACAGACCCGAATCCCATTCAAGAACCTCGTCCACAAATGGGCATTCTCGATAGAGCGGTGCAGCCCAGGGGCCAACGGCCAGCGTTATTCTGGTATTTGGAAGTTGACGGCGGATCAGTTCAAGGGCAGGCCAGGAGCAGATGTTGTCGCCGATACCGTCAAGCCTGAGGATAAGTAGTGAACGTATATGGTCGGGAATAAGCGGAAGCATCTGCATAGGGCGGCGTGGCTCGATCAGCCATGACAACGAATCGCCCGCTGCCATTATGGAACGGGATAATGTGGATGGGCTATCGTATGCGCTGAATAGTTTCACCGGTATAATCCCGACAGGATGTTATTGCTCATATTTGACCCTGCTTGCCAGATCTTCCACAAAAACCATCGTTAATACCCTTCCTGAAGCCGTTAAACATACTCATTCTGCCGCGCAGCAATCCGTAGAGGACTTCGACAAAAATATAAATAAGGAAAACTGGCAGAGACAACAGGTCATGTTTCCAGCAAAAACGAAGTCCGTTCCGGGTAAAATAATAATACTGGAGATCCGAATGTGCTTTCACCGTTGTCGATATCTTGTGCCATACACGAGATTTGGGTGCAAACAAAATTGTGTAACCAATTTTGGCGGCACGGGCACACCAGTCGGTGTCTTCCCAGTAAAGAAAATAGCTCTCATCCATCAGGCCGATTTTTTTAATGGCGCTGGTCCGCACCATCATGCTGCAACCCGAAACCGAGCCTATCGTGCAGAGCTCGTCAAATTGCCCCTCGTCCATCTGATAGGCGCCTCGCTGGCGAAGCCTCAATCTCCCTTTTGACCATGCTCCGCCGGCAAACCAGATTTTTTGAGGTTCGTCATGATAGTAGATCTTTGATCCGGCGATAGCGGCAGTCGGGTGATTCTCCATGGCCTCAACCAGCATTGTCAGCGTTCGCGGTTCTGTGACAGCATCATTGTTCAGAAGCCAGATGTAGTCGGATACTGACTCCAAAGCAAGGCGGATGCCGACATTATTCCCCCCGGCAAAGCCGAGGTTTGCGCCGGTCTGGATTATTTCACTCTCCGGAAGTTTGCCGCGGAGAACATCTTCGGAGCCATCGGTTGAGCAATTATCGACTATCACGATCCGGAAATTTGAATATGTGAGTTTTTGGCAGGACTCCACGCAGGCAATGGTGTCGCGCCAGTTGTTCCAGTTGAGAATTATGATTGTTGCCGATGGATGATTATTCACTTAAAGTATCCGTCATCATGTCTAGGCGCATGCTTTTTCATAGACCTTGATGGTCTTTCGGGCTGCATCCTCCCACCCGAACAATTTAACCCGTTCGAGACCGTAATTAATCAGTTGTTGTTGTAACGAATCGTTTATCCAAAGCTTCCATGTTTTCTCGGCGATATCCTCAGCGGAGTATGGGTCGAACATTACAGCGGCTTCTCCAACCACTTCGGGGATAGACGTCGCTTTTGAACAGACAACGGGGCAGCCGCAGGCCATGGATTCAAGTAAAGGAATGCCGAAACCTTCGAAAAGCGAGGGAAACACCATCGCCCGGGCAAGGTTATAAAGCCATGGAAGATCGTTTTCAGGCAGATATCCTAAAATTCTGACAGTTTTTTGCAGTCCAAGTCGTTCGATTTCCGCAAAGATGTTCCCTTGTGACTGTTGGGTGACACCGGTAAGCACAAGTTCTCCGTCAAAACCGAACCTGTCCATCATGATTCTGAGTGCTGCCAAGAGAGATAGATGGTTTTTATGCGGCCATGTTCCAGCCGGATAGTAGATAAAAGGCTTATGCAGGTTGTAGGTAGTGCGAATCTTTTGCATGCCTTCTAAATCATCAAGAATTTTGAAAGCAGCCCCGTAGCCATTGTGGATCACATCTATTTTTGAATCGCTGATTCCATATCTTTCGATAAGTGTTGTTTTTGCATGGTGAGAAATAGCGATAATTCGGGTCGCCTCTGTTGCTGAGGACCGGTAGAATTCCTTCCGCGTCTTTATCTCGAAAGCGGAAAAATAATGCGGAAAGAATTCGTGCTGCATATCATGAAAAGTCAGAACGGACGGGATCGAGAGATGGCGCGGATTGAGAATTGAAAAGGGGTGATGGATGACATCTGCATGGATGCGATTCATGGCTGGTTTCAAGATGTCAATGCCGGTGATGTTTCTGACAACGCCACGCAAAAACCACTTGGCAGAAGGCTTTGTGAAGTTACAAGGCCAATACTGAAAGTTTGAATTTGTTAAAGGTATTTCGTTGGTATAGTGCGAGTCGCAGATAATGCGGTAGCTGTTGCTCGCGTCTACTTCCTGCAACGTACGCAGGACGTTTCTGCAATAGGTCTCCATGCCTCCCATAGTGCCTGGTATGAAAGCCGTCATGTTGAATCCGATAATCATAAATCCTCAGGAACAGTGTGATGTGAAAAGGGTTGTATGGCTTTAGTGCAGGAACAGTTTGTACATATTAGTACGCAGAAATGCACCCAAGGAGAGCAGCGTTTTAACGTTGATAAGATACTGCAGGACAAACAAACGCTGCAGAATCAGAGCTGCGCTTCCTGTCAAAGGAATATTCCTGAAATCTTGTATTACATCATAGAAACAGGAAACGATCCATTCTCCTCCAACGTAACCGAAGTGCTTCTGGAGCAGGGCGGTGCTTTCTTTGTGAACCGTGGTGCGGATCGAACAGGTCTTGTTTTCTGAATACATTCTGCTGGTTGCCAGATAATCATCGATAAAGGCAATTTTCCCCTCAAACCGTTTTCCAATTCTGATCCAGAAATCAAAATCCATACTTGCCTGAAGATTCGGGTCAAGAGAACCGACTTGAGTCAATACTTCTGAGCGAAAAAAAACTGCCGGTTGGCAGACAATACATTTCTCACTCAGCCTCTTCAAGCTGAATGGCTCGCTGGGGTATCTCTCGGTGATCTCTCCACGTTTGTCTGTGTAGTAGGCGTTTCCATATACCATGACATCATTTAGGTGACTTTCCATCTGTTCGACAACTGTTGAAATTGCACCAGGAAAATAGGTGTCATCGGAATTCAGCCAACCGAAAATTGAGCCTGAAGCCTGTGCAAACCCCTTGTTGACGCCGTCTGCCTGACCATTGTCTCGTTCACTATGCCAGCGAAATGTAATCCCCTTACATCTGGCAGAACGAGCACCTGATTTCAACTCATACTCAAACTGTCGCAATATTTCGACCGAATTGTCGGAAGAACCACCATCAATCACAATGTATTCCAGAAAGAAATTGCCGGATTGAGTGAGGACACTTTCGAGCGTGTCGGCAAGAAAGTCTCCCTGGTTATATGACGGGGTGATAATGCTGACAATCAAGGGCTTTTCCCTATTTTGTTTCAAAATTGCAGCATAATTCTGGCAGGTTGGTAAAGGTGATATCATATCAGTTCAACACGAATTTTTCAGATCTGCTCCAACAGCGTCGATATTTTTCAAACTCATCGAAGATAGTTATAATTTCCCGTAAGTAATCGGTTGCCGTCCAATTGGCTGCTCTGGCTTTTCCCTTTTCGATGAGGTGGGCACGTAAATCAGGATTCTGACGCAATTGCAGCACTGCTGTGGCGATTTCTTCTTCGCAAAGCGGATCGAAATACAGAACGTTATCTCTCAATTGGTCTTCGGCGCCGGTCAATCTTGCGGCAACAACGGGACAACCGATGGCAAATGCTTCAAGCGGGGGGAGGTTGTCAGGGCCGAACATGGAGGGGAAAACCAGAGCAAATGCGTATAAATAGAGCTCATACAGCTCTTCTCTTGAGACAAAGCCCAAAAAACGAACATGGGACTCCAACCCGAATTCCTGGCACTTCCTCTTAATGTATGAAAGGTTTCCCTTATCCGATCCGCATAAGACAAGGTCAAAATCCAACCCGTATTTGTCGCGAATCAGTTTCAACGCGTGGAGTAGAACAATATGGTTTTTGTGCGGCCAGAATTGCGCGGGATAGAAAAGATACGGTTTTTGTTCGGACTTTTTCTGGGTGTGAAGTGAAGGTGGTGACTTTTGCTCAATGGCAAAGGGTGCCACCGGAAACGGAATTACCCTGACCCTTCTCCCGTCAGCCTTAAAATAATTAACTATCTGTTCTTTCCCCGTAGCGGTACCACTCATTATGTACGCTGCGCGCTGAATCATCGGTGTAAATAAATTATCAATTGCCAGCCAGCGGTCAATAGTGCCAACTTCAGGAAAAAAAGGGTGCGCCCGGTATTCCAGATCGAGAACGCTGCAAATGTATGGTGTATCGACCGGGACAAAGTCGGTGGAAAAAAACCATAGGAGTTCAATTCGAAAATAATCGGCTGCCAGTTGAAGCGTACTGGTTCTCTTTGAAGAAAGAAATGAAACCCCTTTTTGCACGATCCATTCAAGCTTGCGGCCACTGGATAGTGAAACAAAGCTTATTTGATTCGAAAAGCCTGACGGCTTGTGGTCACCGTAATAAAAAACGATAATTTCATGAGTAGTTTCAACGGAGTCAAAAGAACGCAGAAGGCTCTCCAGAAAGGTGTAGCTCCCTCCAATCTCCTTCTTTAACGCACCAATGAAAAAACCAACTTTCATTATAAAAAACTCCCCAATAAAATAGAATTATCCCTGTACGACGAAGCAGACTCCCCAGGTATCGTAACCGGGTTGCCTATCTGTCATCCATTCCGCTGAGTCAGTTATGGTCATCCCTGCCCCGTGCAGGAGAAGTTCCAACTCCGGCCTGAACAAATAGCGCATTCGGTGTGTTTCCTTCAGTTCCTCTACAGCACCACTAGTTTTATCTCTGACAAGGACATGATAATTTATATCGACCATATTTGCATTTGGATGCATCACCGGTTCAGCCAGTCGAGTGACTGAAATGGCGTTGTCTTCCAACCGTTTGATACGTACAACAGGCCGATCTGTCAGTACCGCTGGACCGTACCAGCAGTCGAAGATAAATATTCCGCCCGGCTTCAGGTGATATCTGGCAGTAGCAAAGGCGGCAGCAAGGTCTTCATTGCTGATCTGGTAGCTCATCACATGAAAGAGAGAAACTACCACATCGAAGGTGTTTTCGAGACGAATGGCCCTGATGTCCCCCTGATGAAAGTTGAGTGCCGAAGGGGAAATGTTGTTGGTCGCACACTGAGTGGTGGCTATAGAGAGCATTTCTTCAGACTGATCCACACCGGTTACCTCATAACCGGAATCGACGAGTAGAATATCGTGTCTTCCCGTGCCGCAGCCAAGATCAAGAATGCTTTTTGCTCCCGCCAGATGCTTCCTGATGAGACTATCAACATATTTTGACTCGCCGGCATAATCCTTGTCTTTGTAGAGAAGGTTGTAATAGCGGGAGTAGTCGCCGAATACAGACATGTTTTGTCCCCATTAACGTGAAGATTATTCCAGTAAACTCTTGATCGCTTCTGCTACTTTAGTCATCTGATCATCAGTGAGTGCTAAACCACTTGGGACATAGAAGCCCCGCCGAGCCAGACGCTCCGATACAGGATAATGTTCATGAGTGAAAAATCCCATTTTCTGAAGGACCGGCTGCTCATGCATGGGCCAAAAGAAAGGACGGGTACCGATTCCCAACAATCCCAGACGGCGCATTGCCTCTTCAGCTTCGAACGGCACTTCATCATTCAACACCAGGCCGTAGACCCAGTAGATATTGTCTGCATATGGCATTTTGGGAGGCATCAACGCCAAACCTTCAACCCCATTCAAAAATTCTGAGTATTTTTGCCCCATATGTCTTTTGCGGGTGACGGATTCCTGCAGACGTTCAAGTTGAGCAACCCCAAGGGCCGCCTGAAGGTTGGTCATACGGAAGTTATAACCGAGTTCCTCATGCACGAAGCGCTTGCCCTGCTGGAAACAGAGGTTGCGAAGCGAACGACAGCGTTCTGCCAGATGGTCGTCATCGGTCAAAATCATTCCTCCCTCTCCGGTCGTTACGTGCTTGTTGGGGTAAAAACTGAGAGTGCTTATGTCGCCGAAGCTGCCGCAGGGTCGGTCTCGATACGTCTGGCCGAGCATCTCGGCAGCATCTTCGATTATTTTTAAGCCATACTGAGCTGCAAGCGCCAGAATTGGATCCATATCGACCGGCAATCCATAAATATGAACGACCAAGACGGCTTTGGTTTTTACCGTGATTCTGGATTCGATCTTGGTAACGTCTATATTCCAGGTGACAGGATCACTGTCAATGAGCACCGGCACACATCCCCGACGTATCAGAGCGGCTGCGCAGGAGATTATGGTAAAGGACGGCATGATTACTTCATCACCGGGCATCAGTTCAAGAGCGGCTACGGCAGCCTCTAGCGCCACAGTGCCGTTTGAGACCGCTATGCCGTGTCGCCGCCCGACAGCTGCCGCCATTTGTTTCTCAAATTGCTGTACGAAGGGACCTTCAGAGGAAATCCAGCCAGTATCAACACATTCGTTAAGGTATTTTTTTTCATTGCCGGTAAATAGTGGCTCATTGACGGGAATCATGTATCAGCCTAAATCAATTTTTGCAGCAGGGAACAAGGTCTTGTCCATGTCTCCGGCATAAGGGCCTTGCTTTACTTCAAACATTTCTAATTCTTCCAAAATTTCAAAGCCGTGTCCGCCACTGGCCAAGAGGATCGTATCTCCACCCTCGAGAACTCGGCTTTTCAGGTAATGTTTTTCTTCGTCGTAGAAGTCAACTCTCAGTTTACCACTCCGGATGAATAAAACTTCTTGGGTATAATGTACTTCCCGTACAATGGGGTTGTGCAAATGGGGTGATATCTTTTTCCCAGCATGATGATGCATGTATGCAAGTTGTTGAGAAAGATCACTTGAGGTAAAAAAATGTACGCCTTGTTCGCGAAAAGTATGTCGCACGATTATAGCGAGAAGTTGGCCATTATTACATATTTTTTCAATCACTAGAAGTATCCTTTCCAAGTAATTACTGCATTAAAATCAAAGGGCCTATCTGCATCATTTACGTGAAATGTTGTGCCTACAATTTTGGTCAACATCTTATTATTGCTTATAATATAGTCCATCGGATGGTTTGTATTTATGAAGAATGTGTCGGGATAGCGTTTTATCCATTTGTGTGTACAATGAGCAATATCTGCAAAGTTCGGAAATATTATTTTCTGAAAATGCAGTTCTAAATTTTTTTGCTAAATTGCCATCCCAGATATCCTCAATTCGATGTGAATTCATGTCTCCAATTATATGACGTGCTTCCCAATCAACACAGCCACAACCGACAACAGAACCATTAACATTTACACTTAGTGTTGACCAAGGTATAATACAATCCTTTCGTATCAAAGAGTTATCGACGGTTTCTAATCTTGCACCGTCAGGCAAATCAGACTGTGCTATTAGCCCGCCCCAATAAAAAAAGCTATCTTTTATGTTTAAAATTGCATAGGCTTGTTTTAACTTGGCAAGTAGATCATTTTTCAATATTTTATTTTTATCGTGGGTTCGAATACTCAAGTCAAACATAATATTAATCTCATAATACTTAGCCATTTCTTTGATTCTAAAAAGTTGCTTCATAACAGTATCAAATGCATCTACTCCGAACATTATTCTGTAGTCTTCTCTAGTTAACCCGCCAAGAGAAATCTCCAAATAATCAAATTGTTGTAAAAAAAACTTTAAATCATCATCATTAAGTCTTGAGGCACCAACTAAATTTGTTGTTGTATATAATTGAAATACATTTTTATATTTACTGATTTCTCGCAGTCGATCCATTAATAGAACGTCTGAAAATATATCGGACTGCATTGAACAAATGCCAACAGCGCCTCCTCCAATCTCATAGAAATTTTTACAGACCTTATTAAATAAGCTCATATCCATGTTTTTTTTTGGACGTTTTCTTTTATGATTTGGACAAAAAACACATTCCATTGGACAATAATTTGTCGTCTCGATATTTATATCAAGTGGCCTTTTAATTAGTATTGATCTCATATGTTCAAGTGCATGATTAGATTTACGGTTAGAAAGTAGCTTGTTACCTAGCAAGGCAAATTTATTATAATATTCAGCCAGTTTCCTGCTCATAGTTTGTTTACCTTACGTCATTATGAACTTATTTTTCGATCGTAGAAGAAAATCAGTTGAGCCAGCACTCTAATTTTTCTGATAAGACTCAGTGTAAAGCTGGGTATGGTTGATTTTCGAAAATCTCCAATTGTTTTTTTTGCAAGCAAATTTTCTTCAATTTTGATCAGAGAGATATTAATAGGAATCTTACTAAGCTCGACAGAAAAAAGATCAGTTGTTTCGCAATGGGTACCACTACAATCGTGGCCTATATTTTGAACCAGTGATTTGCCTGGGAAAAGTGTCAGCTTGTTATTAAGAAGTGCGGATATATACCACTGGATATCCCATGCATCGATTGCCCCTGCGATTTGTTCTTTGAGCATCCGTATATAATCGTAAGAATCGAGTTCACGTGTCATGCCCCTAACAGTCAATTCGTTCAATAATTTCTGCCCGTCTGGCTCGAATAGATCCCAACCTCTTTTCCATGTGGCCCATCCCCAGTTATCGGCACCTTTGAGTAAAAAAGTTTCAGGAAGTTTACTTTTCACAGGATAGAGATAACCGTGAATGCAGATAACCCGATCTTCATCTCGGTAATAATCAAGCGCCTCATTCATATACCGGAGAAAGTGAGGTGCTGTAACCATGTCATCCTCTAGCACAATAATCTGTCCAAACCTGTTGACGATCTCAGTGACACCACTGATGATGGATCTTGCACAGCTTATGTTCTTTTCACTTTCTAAAATGGTCACCGATTTGAAGCCGGTGATCGATTTTAGGTACGTTCTAGTAGACTCAACTTGTTTCCTGTCAGACTCAGTCTTAGGTCCATCAGAGTAAACAAATAGTTCGCTTTTCGAAGCAAGCTCGTTTTTTGCAAGCGCCTCGACTGTCTGCTTGGTGTGCCAGCATCGGTTGTAGGTAAAAAGAGTTATGGGTGCCAAATTCATTATTGGTGCCTCAACGTACATATTTTTCAACTAAAATGGCATGTATATATTTAGTGACGAAGAAAAAAATTAAAGCTCAAATTTGGAAGTGATCGATGAATCTACATATTTCATTTCATTGGTGGAAGCAGCAAAGTGGAGAAAATAGTTATTTAGGTAAGCTGTTGTTGCACATTTAGTTATTAATGAAGATCTAGTGTTTATATTAATTAAATCTAAAACATTTGAGAGAAAGTTTGTTTTTGAATTTAAAAAAGGGTAGACGGATTGCTTGATATCTGGCCATATCATATTGAACTTAGGTGACAACCAAAATTCTAAGTTACTTTTTATTATTTCATAACTTAGTGGTCTCATTTCATAGCACCAGAAACTTTCTCCCTTATCCTCGTATGAATAGTAGACGTGCTCCATAAGTTCCTTGTGATATTTAGGCGACATCACAAGAACGCCTGTCTGGACAACCGATTCGAAATCACAATCAAGACCGAAGCTATTGTGAAAGTCAGCTGCAGTCAGATTGTTTATGTAGGGGATATTGTTCTTTGACCAATATCGGTACGACTGTTCTAAGTTTGCCCTGTAATCCTCTCTATTGGGTGTCGCATAGGCATCGGCCGCACCAATCTTGTCAAGCGGAACCTCACAACAGATATTCGGACTTGCGGGGTTTATTATTATATCAGAATCTACCCAGATAACTCGTTCATAATTTCGTAGAGCCTCACATGACAGGATAAGGCATTTTTGCCATGCTGGGTTCCGTGAGCGTGCTCTCTGTCCGGAATCAAGTGGTTCAGTTATGACTATGAGGTCAAATCCGTATTTTGAGGCATAGGCGCTCCAGAGCTTGCGGCAATATCTGTTAAAATTCCTGAGATATTTGTCACCAATCGCCAGCGTTGCTATCGCAGTATTCATATACACCTCTTCAATTACTCATTTCTTCAGCCAATCAGTTATATCATTCCAGGATTGCCATAACGGGTATGCTAGGGTTATTGGTATAATATCCCAATGTGATTTGCTTATATCAAACCAAAGATATTCAAGGCCTTCGGACAGATGCATTAACCCGTGATTAAATACATTTGTTGCAGATGGATTGAAATTCCAATGGCCATATTTCCATGCGGTGTTCATGATAGAAGCGAACGTGTCAGTTTTTAGGTGGTTGACGGATGCTTTTGGCTCATAAACCAAATCGTAGCCGTTTGCAAAAAGCGCACGAGAAATGTAGTAATCTTCGCCATTAGTGCGTAGTCGCTCGTCGTAGCCTCCTGCTTCTATCAGGGCTCCCCTGCGGAATACATTACTGTGACCGCAGAGAAAGTCAGGATTGATCTTCCTCGAAGTGCCCCATTCCTGTATCATGTGAGCGCGCCGCCACCGGTCTGCCATACAGTGTATTTCTGCTTCAATCAGTTTGCCTCCAACTCCGGCGATCTTCTTGTTTGTAAAATTTCCCATGAGAGAAGCAAGCCACAAGGGATCAGGCACACAGTCTCCATCTAACGAAGCAATGAATTCCGTGCAGGATTCGGCAATGCCGGTATTCCGTGCGGCAGAAAGTCCCTTGTTGCTGTTGTGAGACACAAGCCTTACCGAATATCTGTTGCATCCAGATGCATATCTGGTGGCAATGTGGGAGGTATTGTCGAGTGAGCCATCGTCGATCACAAGCACCTCCTCTATATGATAGGTCTGCTCCATGACGCCGGACAGAACTCTCTCCAGATACTTGCCCACGTTGTAGGCCGGAATATATAAAGTCACTTTCCCCAGACTCATTGTTTCCTCATTACACGATGACATAGTCCGACAAATCGTTTTTTAAGGGATTTCTTGCGTTGCCGTTTTCCCCATAGCACGGCAAATCTTTCCAGAGAAGTTTCAATCTCCTTTGCCGAAAGCTCTTCATTCTTTATCATACACGTCGTAGAACTGTCAAAAAGTGAAGCATTATCAGTCAGCAAAGTACCGTTCTCTATTGTCTCCAAATAAAGCTTAGTCCCTGGAAATGGAGTCGCTATTGACATCTGAACGGAATCCGGATCCAATTCCATAGCAAGATTTATGGTTTGTGAAATGGATTGCTGAGTCTCGCCTGGAAGTCCGACAGTGAATGTCAAGTGGACTTTGATACCAACGGCTTTGGATATAGCGACTGTTTTGCGGACTGTGTCGAGGTTAAGTTTCTTTCCGGATCGATCAAGTAATTCCTGGTTTCCCGACTCAACTCCGTACTTGATTGCATAAAGGCCTGCAGCTCGCATTGCCGTGATCGTTTCCTCGTCAAAGGTGTCAGCTCTAGCCATTGCTGCCCAGGCCACAGTCAGTCCCTTTGATGTGATTTCGTTGCAAAGAGCCAGCATACGCTCTTTTCCTATATTGAATGTGTCATCATCGAAATAAATAGTACGAAAGCCATACGTCGTAACAAGGTGTTCCATTTCGGCAACGATATCTTTCGGAGACCTTGTCCGGTAGTTCTGTCCACCGTACATAACATCAGGCCAGAGACAAAAACTGCAGGAATAGGGGCAACCCCGGCTTGCAACCATGTTTACCATTGGTGCTGGGAAATCGGTGAAGTAGTCGCGATAATTTTTCATCGGAAACAGGTCCCAAGCAGGCCACGGAAGTTCTGAAAGATCGCCAAGGTTTCTTCTCTCTGTCAAAAATACTTCGTTATTGCGATAACCCAGACCTTTAATGGAACCAGAATCTGAATTTCCGTCCCTAAGTCCGGCGATCAGCTCCCGTATGGTCCATTCATATTCTCCAAAAGTTGCAAAATCGATTGTGGGATTATATGTCAGTATTTCGTGCACTGATTTAGGAGTTTGTGGTCCTGTCACTATGTAAGTGAGATGAGGCAGAAGTAGCCTGGTTTTTGTTGCAAGTTTCAAGTCTTCTTCAAGAGAGGGCGGGGATGTTTCAGCAACTACTACATCCGGATTTGAAGCGGTGATTTTCTTGAAATATTCTTCCTCAGTCAGTCCTTCGGCTATAGCATCGATGGCCTCAACGGAAACGCCCTCCAATTGAAGGACGTATGCGGCAGTATAAGCGAGAAAAAACGGAAAAGGAATGTATCCCAGCGATCGCGCATCATATGCAGGAAGAGTAAAAGGCCATCTTGAGCCGGCTCGAACACCATAACGGCCGTTTTTGTGCCATGGTGGGTTAGTAAACAGGATTTTCATGTATTCTCTCACGAGTCAGTTAGAAATAGATAACATGTGATCAATATTTCTTTGCAATAGTTGACAATCTACGATCAAATCTGCCGTTAATGCATTCTCGTCAGGATTCATAGAGTCACAGATTTGATAAAAATAATTCAAATCAAGGGTGGATGCCAAAGAAAAATAGCAATTATTATGAGAATCACCTTTTTTTCTCAGCTCTAAAATATTGCTGCCAGGCTGCAAAAAAAGCATATTTGTTAGGCCTGCACCATGATTTGGAATCAGGTACTTAGCATTTGAAGCTATCTTTACCTGATTCTCAAAAGAGTGATCTTCAAAGAAAATGGTTTTAAACCCAAACTTTTCAAGAACCGCTATACATTCATTTTCGTTAATTATCTTTCTGCAGTGCGCCTTCCCACGGCTTATATACACTTTGTCATTCGTTTGCTTTTTTTGCGTGTTTTTGTAAAAGTCAGTAAATAAGGTCCTTAACTCATTGATTATAGTTTCATTATAATTTCCGCTCAATGCGGTGTGAGTTGGTATTAGAAGCTTTTTGCATCGTACGGTCTTATTGACAAATTTTACATTTTTGATTCTGAAAGGCTTTAAAGAAGGTTCAATATAACTCATATTTTGACATGAGCCAGGCAACAGTAATGTCGCATCTCCTATTATTTTTTTATGGCGAATAACCGTGGTAGAGCATCAGTCATCCAGTGGAAATATGCTTTACTCCATTCATCCGTGATCCAGAATGTTTTCCTGTCAATGTTTTCGTAACGCCTGAATATGCATTCTTTCAGTATAAATTTTATATTTGGTATCGAGCCCGTCCAGGCATCTAACACATCAGGAGAAGGAGGAAATGATTCTGGAAGAACGGTGCATCCACGAAACAGTATACTATCAGAATTTACAGAAATATCATCCAGTTGCAGCAACATGGTCGCGGGGATAGTGCTCTTCAGCGAAGATCCAAATATTTCCCGGTCAGATTCATTGAAGTTAATGGGCAAATTTCGTATTGAAATGTTTCCCTGGTATAAAATTTCTCTAGTTGGCATGTGTCAGGTTCCTTGCTGTTGCGTATTTCAAGAGTGTCGTGCATCGCATCAATCATCATCAGGATTTACCCAGCAACTACCAAGATTTCTTACGAAAAAAGCTTACAAAGAAAAAGGACTTCAAAAACATCCTGACGTTTATCCTGTCCGGTTTATACATAGCGGGAATTATCGTTGAAGCAGCGATCTGAGCGCACAGTGTTGCAATTGCAGCGCCCATGATGTCATACCGTGGGATCAAATATATGTTCAGGACTATATTAAGTATTGCTCCTGCAGCGGTACAGACTAAACAGAATTTTTGCATGTTTTCGCACTGTATAAAAACACTCTTGCCAATACCATAAAAAATAAAGACAGCAGTCCATATATGAACAGAAAGGACATTTCCCGCAGCAGAATACTGTTGACCAAAAAGGGCGGTTACTAGAAACGTCGATATGAAAGTGAAAGGGACTGCAACGGCCAGTGCCAGCCAGACAAGAAACGTGTAGAGACGTTGCAGCTGTTGCAGGTATGCTTCCCTGTCTTCTTCACGCAGTTTAATAAGAACCGGATATACTGAAGCAACAATTGCTCCGGGAATAAAATACCAGGCCTCAGAAATTCGTACGACAACGGAATAAAGTCCTACAGCCTTGTCACCAACCATACTGCCAAGCATGATCTGGTCTATTCTCATGTACACTGTTATGAGTGCATCAGCAAGGATGAGCGGCCAGCTGTATTTGAGCAGACTCTTTGCCAGCGACCACTTGAAGCGCCAGAACGAAATCCTGTGCCCCAGGCGGTGATACACTAAGACGAGGCCACCTGCCGCCAATGCTATTTCTGCTACTCCGGCAAAGGCAAACGCAACTAGTGGAGCTTTCAGGAAAATAAGCAGAGCTTTGGCAAGAACTATTAGTACAAAAGATGCATTTCTTGCCATTACTGTATATCTTGCAGCGACCTGGGACTGGAACCAGCAGTCAATAACATTAAATGACTGGAATATGGTGCCTGTCGCAAGAATACTGGTTAACAAAAGCACCGTATGGTTTTCTGGACGGGTAAGTGTTATCGCAATGACTGTAACGATAAGGGTAATAACGCCACCGGCAAGTTTCATAAAGAAAGCTGTGCCGGTAATTTCATCCGAAGATTCAGGCTCCCGAACGATCTCTCTGATAACTATTTCATCCAATCCCAGAGTGGCAATAATAGCGAATAGCGAAGTAAATGCTGATGCGTAACTGATCAATCCCTGTTGTTCCGGCCCCAGATAGCGCGCCAACCAAACTCCAACCAGGAGCCCGGCTGCGAGACGAAACACTTGATCTCCCATCAACCAGCCGGTGTTGGCGATAGCCTTGCGGAGATGTTGGTACGGTTCAAGTTTTTTTTGAATTGCGGTCGGGAGAAAGCGTTGCCAGGATCGATTCATAGCGCATTATCTTTGTATATTTGTGAACCTGTCAACTTTAATATGAATATAAATGGAATCCTCTTGACTGGCGCAACGACAGACTATTCATCTGTATACGAATGTGATAGTTGTCTGGATATATTCAACTGCGCCAAAATCCGAACATTCTGGCACTAATTGCCATCCACAACATCCTGTGCTATAGTCCCCGCCGAAATTGCTTGCCCGATGTTATCGCAGCCAGGCAGCACCTTTTATAAACTCTGTCTTAAAAGGCTTCCGTATGAACAGCACCAAAGCCCCCCCTTCTCGTTTTTCGGACAGCATCTTGGTTCATCTGCTGATTATCTATTTCGTTGCCTTTTTCATCTACTCGAATACGTTCAGCGTACCTTTTCTGTTTGACGACGAAGGCTCCATCCAGCTTAACTCTATAGTTCAGGGGCTGGACAATTTTTTTACTAACGGGAGCGGCTACAATTTCCTCCCAAACCGGGCTTTTGGTTACCTGACCTTCGCCCTTAATTTCCAGTTTGGCGGACTGAATGTCGCCGGCTACCATATTGTTAATCTGGCGATACATATTATCAACGCATTTCTGGTCTACAGCCTGATCCGGCAGACCTTTCGCACACCATTTTTCAAAGATTCCGCTCTCTCTCAAAACAGCGGCCTGTTTGCTTTCGCCGTAGCACTCCTTTTTGTCTGCCATCCCCTTCAGACTCAGGCAGTAACTTACATAGTTCAGCGCTTGACTTCCCTGACAACCCTGCTGTTTCTGGCGACACTCTCACTCCATCTCAAATGGAGGTTGGCCAAAGAGAATGGCGCCTTGCTACTATCCCGCACACGGCTGCCATTTTACATCCTGTCACTTATAACAGCCGTGCTTGCCATGAAAACCAAAGAGATCGCCTTTACCCTGCCGATAGTCGTCATACTGTACGAGGTGACTTTCTTCGGCACGCCCGGGAAGCGACTGCTTGCCTTATTGACTCCCCTGGTCCTTACGGGTGCGATCATTCCGCTCACCATGATGCGCATCCATAAAGGAGCCGGAGACATTCTTTCCGACGTCAGTTCCGCAACAGTACTTGATTCGCCACTTTCACGGTGGGAATATCTCTGCACACAGTTCAGCGTAATTGTGACCTACCTCCGCCTGTTGCTATTTCCGGTCAACCAGAACCTTGACTATGACTATCCGGTCTATCATTCTTTTATGGAGCTCCGACCACTCCTCAGTTTTATATTTCTCCTCTCACTACTGGGAGCTGCAATCTACCTTTATGCTCGTTCAGTACGTACGCTCCAAAAGGCTACCACCGCAACTAAAAAAAGTGAACCTCTGCCAACACTCGAATTTCATCATTTATCACGATTGATTGCCTTTGGCATCCTCTGGTTCTTCATTACCATTTCGGTGGAATCTAGCGTTATTCCGATTACCGATGTGATCTTCGAGCACCGCGTCTACCTGCCATCAATTGGTTTTTTGCTGGCGCTGGTCGCACTTGTTTTCAACGCTACCAGCTATTTAAAAAGCCGAATACCCGCTATAAACAAGGCTGCTGCCTTACTTCTGGTGATAGTAGCCGTTACGTTTTCCGGAGCCACCTACGCCCGGAACCGCGTCTGGCGCAATTGGCAGAGCATCTGGCATGACACCGTCACAAAAAGTCCGGAAAAAGCCAGACCGCACAACATCCTCGGCATCGGGTACCTGTACGCCAAACAATATAATGCTGCTCTTCCGGAGTTCCAGGCCGCGGTAAAGCTTAACCCGAACTATATGGAGGCATGGTTCAATCTTGGCTTGATATACAAAAACTTGGGACAATACAGAGAGTCCATTTCCATGTATCAGAAGGCTCTTGCCCTTAGCAAGGTGGAGGCGACTCTTTTTGCCAAAATCCATTGTGAAATCGGGGTAAACTACACCCTTCTAAAGGAGTTTGACAGTGCGATAGAAGAGTTTAAACTGGCGGTCAAGTACGATCCTGATTTTGTGGAATACCGGAACAATTACTCATATGCTTTAATGGAAAAGGGGTTGGTAGACGCTGTCATTGAAGAGTGTCGTACCGTACTGGGCATGAGTCCGGGAAACCAGAGAGCCACGGAAATGCTTATGGAAGCTGAGCGAAGAAAGAGAGGAACAGCCAACGGAAGCCCAAAATAGTCGAAAGTTGTTGTAAGTCGCTATTCTTACGAAACATTACTCTGCTTGTTCATTGTCTATCTCATGGTACTCTTCGTCGGCGTTAATAGCCCAGAGATCATGTTTTCCCCCGGATAAATTCTGAACTGCCATCATGCCCGTTAACATCGAATGATCCATATTGTTGTAACGGTGCATGCCGTTACGACCGACAACCTGAAGATTAACGAACCGGTCTAGATATTCCCGGATCGTTGCCACTGCCTTCGGATACTCTTCATCATAGACAGGGTAGGCTTTAGGCATTCTAACAACAACCCCGTCTTTTATCATATCTTTTCTTGCCAAGCCGATGGCCGACAGTTCTTGCGTCGCCAGAAGCACCAAGTCCTGATCTGGCATTAACCAGAGATCATCACCAGCCGTGCAGAAATACTCCATACCGAGACAGGTTTTTGACTGGTCTGGCACCATGTCGGGGCTCCAATTTTTATAATTCTGTATTCGGCCAACTCGAACCGAATCGTCATGCACATAAATCCAGTTATCCTGAAACAGTGTAGCTGCGTCAACTATCAGTGCCACAGTCACGAAGTCCCGATATTTCAGAGAACCAGCCGCTGCAATAACCCTTTCAGGAGCCAAGGGGGATAGCGCATGAACCAGATGAAGCAGCGGCATGGACGAAATTATATATTTTGGGTGAAACACTGACTGTTCCTTGCCATTCATCACATCAACAGCGATAATTCGCTCACCATCATGGTGCAAACTAACAACCGTGCTTTCAAGTTGAACGACTCCGCCACTTCTGATTATTTCTCTCTGGAAGGCATCCCACATCATACCCGGACCAAGCCGGGGATAGAGAAATTCTTCAATCAAAGTTTTGATTGACTGCGTATTTTTCCTGAACCGGTTGCTAAAAAACATGTTCGTAAGAGTTGTAAGCAGAGATAGTTCCTGAATTCTCTGAGCAGCCCACTCAGCACTGATGGTGTGACAGGGAATTCCCCAGACCTTCTCTGTATATGATTCAAAAAATTTCCGATACAAACGTGTTCCAAAGCGGTTAGAGACCCAATCTGCAAAGCTTGTCTCAGGAGAAACAGGGGCAATTTTGCTCAAAATATAACTACCCAGAATAAGCAGACTCTCGCCGACACCAAGATTCCGCAAGGCATTCAGCGGCTTCAGCGGGTAATCAAAAAAAAGTCCTCCATAGAAAATGCGTGAAAGACGTGGACGTATCAGCAGATCAGCCCCAAGAATGGTTTGCCAGAGACTCTGCAGTGAAGCAATTTTGGTGAAAAAACGGTGGCCACCGATGTCGAAACGAAAACCTCGGTACTCCACGGTACGGGCTAACCCACCAACCAGAGAATCCTGTTCGATAACTACTACTGGAATTTCAAGGCGGGTAAGTTCGTATGCTGCAGTTAAACCGGCCGGACCCGCACCGATTACAACGACATCAACATGATTTTTGTTCTGATGGTCAGCCATTATGTACGACCCTTTAAAAATTGCCCTATCCTGACGCGTGCTGATTCGCAGAGAAAAGTAAATTCATTTCGTGCAGTGAGAGAAATATTGAACGTGCAGGTATAAAAACATGGAGTCTCTCGACTACACACCTTTATTCTCTCTTGTTGGGAGTCAAGTCTGTGCCAAAGCTCCTTGATTCCGGTCTGCCGAATATCTCCCACACCCTCATGATCCAGACAGACTGCCACCTGCCCGTCTGCATTCAGATCTATATACATGTTACCGGCATCACACGGCCCGACGGGATTACCAAGCACATACTCCGCGGCAAGATCGTAGAAGCCGCTGTATTCCCAGAGCGGCTCACCTGCCCGGCGCAAGCGGGCCAGTTCACGAAAAATCTCCGCCATCTGGCGCCGTTCGTCCTCTGATGCGCGAAATTGAGGATCAGAGTGTCTATGTGAAAAACCCTCCCCCTGATTAATCGGAAAAACCGAGAGAGATATTCCCCGCGATTTGGCGAACTCGAGAAAAGTAAAGGTC
>CAIRND010000173.1 GCA_903879825.1 uncultured Geobacteraceae bacterium | reverse complement strand
GGCTATCCGTAAACAAATCTTTTACCTGGATCGAGCGGTGGCTCGCTCCCGAAGTAGCAACCCGCGTCAAGAACATGAAACTGCCAGGGATCGGCTTTGCACCGGAATCCAAGAGGTTCTACCCCAACATGGAGATCGCAGCCCATGTGGTCGGTTTCACGGGGCGTGATCCGAATGGCCTGGAAGGTATCGAACTTAAATACGACAGCACCATTCTGGGTAACACCGGCTATATGATCACGGAGCGGGACGCTCTCGGCAGAAATATCGCGATAAAAGATACGGTCATCAAGGATTCATCTCCCGGTAAAAGCGTCATCTTGACACTAGACAAGACCATTCAGTTTATCGCCGAAAAAGAGTTGGCCAAAGCGGTCGCGGAGAGCCACGCAAAGGGTGGCATGGCACTGGTGATGGAGTCGGCAACCGGCAAAGTGTTGGCCATGGCAAACTATCCCACCTTCAACCCGAATGCTTATTCTCGCTACACTCTGGCACAATTGCGCAATCACGTGGTGACAGACAGCTTTGAACCCGGTTCAACCTTCAAGGTTTTTACTATCGCTGCAGCCCTTGATTCAGGCATAATCAAGGCACCGGATGTATATAACTGTGAAAACGGCGTGTATCGGGTTGCCGGGCGTACCATCCATGACGACCATCCCCACTCGCGCCTGACTATCTCGGAAATAATAAAATATTCCAGCAATATCGGGGCAGCAAAGATCGGCTTCAAGATGGGGGAAGAACGGTTGTCATCCTATCTGCGTAACTTCGGTTTTGGCGGGCGCACCGGTATTGATCTGCCGGGTGAATCGCCGGGGAGCCTGAAAAAACATATGTACGGAATTGATCTTGCAACGACCTCCTTTGGGCAGGGCGTTTCTCTTTCTACCATCCAGCTTGTTTCGGCACTTTCGGCCGTCGCCAATGGCGGAAATTTGATGAAGCCATACCTGGTGGAGCAGATTGTTGACGACAACGGCACGGTGGTACAGAAATTCGAGCCACAACTGGTGCGACGGGTCATTTCAGCAGATACCGCCGAAAAAGTCACAAAAATGATGGAAACCGTCACCGGCGACGGCGGCACCGGCACGAAAGCGGCTCTGGACGGTTTCCGGGTCGCCGGCAAAACAGGGACTGCGCAAAAAGTTGATCCGGTCACCCGTGCCTACTCGCCGAGCAAACGTATCGGGTCATTTGTCGGCTTTGTGCCGGCAGACAAACCGAAACTAACCATTGCCGTGATAATTGACGAGCCTCAAGGAGTTAAGTACGGCGGTGTTGTTGCCGCTCCTGCATTTCGAGGCATCGCACAGAATTCGCTGGCATACCTTAAAATCCAGCCGAACGTGCCGTCAACCGCTTCTGCCAAACCTGCCGGTGTAACAGCCACTCCACCCCCGGAAGTTGAATCATTGTCGGACGGAGACAGCGATGAAACCCCGACAGGGAGTGAAGTTATGCCGAATTTTCGTGGCATGAGCATGCGCCGTGTTCTTCAAGTGATGGAGAAGCGCGGTATAAACATACGACTATTAGGAAGCGGGCGGGCGGCCGAACAAAGCCCCCCACCCGGGCACAAGATTAATGGCGCCGGAGAAGTCTGGATAAAATTTGCCCCTTCAGCATGATGCTGAAAGCGCCTGCCGGATCCCCGGCAGGTTTTACCGTTTTTACAGGAGAGGACATGAAGCACATAACGCTGCGTGAACTGCTCGTAAAACTGCCAGAGGCAGAGATACATGGCGATACAGCGACCACCATCAACTTCCTGACCTGTGACTCGCGTTCGGTCCGCCCTGGTGCGCTTTTTTTTGCGCTGCGCGGCTGGCAGAGTGATGGGCATACCTATATCGAAAAAGCCATAGAAGCAGGTGCAGCAGCAGTTATCCTGGAGGATGAAGCCTCGGCTCCCACCGGCACTCCCTGGGTCAGGGTCCCGGACGGGCGCGCCGCCATGGGACGCATGGCAGCACGTTTCAACGGTGAACCGACCGCGACAAAACCACTGATCGGCATTACCGGCACCAACGGCAAGACAACCACAACATATCTTATTGAGGCGATTCTTGAAGCGGCCGGACACCACGCAGCGGTACTCGGCACAATTAGCTATCGTTTCGGCACAACGATTATTCAGGCTTCCCATACCACGCCGGAATCAACCGAATTGCAGAGCGCGTTGCGGCAACTTGCAGAAGCGGGAGCGGATGCATTTGTGATGGAGGTATCATCACATGCGCTCGAACAAAAAAGAGTCGATGGTTGTTATTTTGATGTGGGGATTTTCAGCAACCTGACCCGCGACCATCTGGATTACCATCTAACAATGGAAAACTATCGGGAAGCTAAGTGCCGGTTATTTTCCGACCTGCTCCAGCCATCACCGGAAAAACCGCAACGACGCGCCGCAATCAACATGGATGACCCTTCCGGCGAGGAGATTGCCCGGCGCTGCAGCTGTCCGGTAATCACCTTCGGGATTCAGGGGCAGCGTGATGTACGTCCAACAGATATTGCCTCCTCAGTCGACGGCATCAGTGCCACATTAATTACACCAGCGGGGTCTTTCAAATTTGCTTCACGGCTCCTTGGACGTTTCAATCTTTCCAATATCCTGGCTGCTGCCGCAGCCGGAGTGGCTCTGGATCTGCCGCTTGACGCAATAAAGTACGGCATTGAAAACCACAGTACGGTACCGGGGCGCATGGAACGGGTTGCAAACCGGTCGGGGGTCACCTGTCTGGTTGATTACGCTCACACCGGCGATGCCCTGGAGAATGTGCTTGCCACATTGAAAGAGATTTCGACCGGAAGGATCATTACCCTGTTTGGCTGCGGCGGAGACCGCGACAACGGTAAGCGCCCGATTATGGGGAGAATTGCCGTTACCAAGAGCGATCTGGCGATAGTCACATCTGACAATCCCCGCACGGAAGATCCGTTGAGTATAATGGAACAGATCAAGGCGGGCATCACAAGCATTGCTCCTCTTCCTGTCGGAGAGGACCGTGGCACGAGCGAGACTCACCGCGAATACCAACCAAACCAGCTTACCGACGGCTTCACGGAGAGAGGCTTCGTCCTTGTGGAAAATCGCCGTGAGGCGATCCGCCTGGCCATCAGCCTGGCTCATCCCGGCGACATTGTCCTGCTGGCGGGCAAAGGCCACGAGGACTATCAGATTATCGGCACCGTTAAACATCATTTTGATGACCGGGAAGAAGCTGCGGCAGCATTTGCGGAGAATATGGCCTAATGTTTACTATCAACGAAATAGCCGTTGCCACGGGTGGCAAGCTCATCGGCCTGGCAGAAGGTGGTGTGACTTCAATTTCAACGGATTCACGGACTGTTGCCCCAGGGCAACTGTTTGTACCGTTGCACGGAGAGCACTTCGATGGCCATGCCTATATCCAGGAAGTTTTCGATAAGGGTGTCACGACTATTTTGGCCGAAGACCAGTGGTTGAAGCGGCATCCTATACACGATTCTGTTACCTGCATAGCCGTCAAAAGCGGTCTGCGCGCCCTGGGCGATCTTGCGGCCGCCTATCGCAAAAAGTTTGATCTTCCAGTCATTGCTGTGACCGGAAGTAACGGAAAAACTACCGTCAAGGAAATGCTGGGCACGATTCTGGATTTGACCGGACCGGGACTCAAAACGTCCGGCAATCTCAACAACCTGATCGGATTGCCGCAGATGCTGTTTCAGCTTCGCGCGGAGCACCGTTGGGCGGTTTTGGAAATGGGTATGAGTGAGCCGGGCGAAATAGACCGCCTGGCTGCGATTGCCGCTCCTCGCGTGGGAATCGTACTGAATGCGTTACCAGCCCATCTGCAAAGTATGGGAACGGTGGAGGCGGTCGCCGCTGCCAAGGGCGAATTACTGTATCGCATCTCTGATGGCGGCCTGGCGGTGGTAAATGCCGATGACCCCCGAGTTGCCTCACTCTCCCAGAATGCTTCCGCACGCAGAATCAGTTTCGGCATTGATCGCGGCGAGGTACGGGCAAAAAACATTGAGTCATTGGGACTCGTTGGGCAGCACTTTCTGCTCGTAACAACTCATGGCGAAGCGACCGTTCATCTGAAAGCCTGCGGTCGTCACAATGTCTATAACGCTCTTGCTGCAACCGCTGCCCTTCTGGAGAAAGTTGATTTACCAACCATCGTCGCCGGACTTGAGGCTTTTAGCCCATACAAAGGGCGCTTTCAGATTGAGCGGCTTGGCACTATCACCCTCATTGACGACACCTACAACGCCAATCCTTCCTCGACAAAGGCCGCTTTGGAAACCCTGAATCAGATTGCCGCCACAGGACATCGCATCGCCGTTCTCGGAGATATGCTGGAGCTTGGCGAACGCGAAGCTGAGGCGCATCACTGCGTCGGGGCCGTGGCCGGGCGCAATGTTGACCGCCTCTATCTGACCGGCACACGGATGACAAAACATGCCGCCGAAGGGGCCGCACTGAGTGATCTGCCAACGGAGGCGATCATCTGCTGCGCAAGCCATACCGAGATTGCCGAGCAACTCCACAAAACGATAAGTGATGGTGATGTGATTTTGTTCAAGGGATCGCGGGGGATGACCATGGAAAAAGTGGCCTCCGAACTGAAGCGCCTGATACAACAGACCAAAGGGGATTAGCCCATGCTGTACCATATTTTTTACCCACTCGCGACCAACGTTAAGTTATTTAACATATTCAAGTACCTGACCTTCCGAACTATTTACGCCATGATCACGGCACTGGTGGTCTGCTTTGTACTTGGCCCCTGGATCATCCGAAAATTGGAATCTCTTCAAGCCCGCCAGGTCATCCGCACCGACGGACCGGAATCCCATCTGCAAAAGCAGGGGACTCCCACAATGGGTGGCGTGATAATCCTCGCCGCAATCGTCATTCCTACGCTGCTCTGGGCAGACCTCACCAATCAGTACATATGGATAACACTCTTTATTACAATCGGCTACGGCGTGATCGGCTTCGTAGACGATTACAAAAAAGTGGTCAAGAAAGATACGAAGGGGCTGTCTGCCCGTCAGAAAATGTTTTGGCAGGTGCTCCTCGCCGGAATTGTTACCGTATATCTGTTTCTGAAGCCCGGCTTTAGTGAAGAGCTTTTTTTCCCGCTCTTCAAAAACTTTCACCCGGATCTCTGGATCTGGTTCATCCCCTTTGCCACAATCGTCATTGTAGGTGCCAGCAACGCCGTCAACCTTACCGACGGACTAGATGGACTTGCTATCGGACCGGTGGCAATCAACGCCGCTACCTATATGCTATTTTCCTACATTGCCGGTCACGCCACCCTGTCAGCCTATCTGCAGATACCGCGTGTAGTCGGTGCCGGTGAACTGGCCGTATTGTGCGGCGCCATGGTAGGTGCCGGGCTCGGTTTCCTCTGGTATAATTCCTATCCGGCAGAAGTTTTTATGGGAGATGTCGGTTCACTCTCACTGGGAGGGACTCTGGGAACCATTGCGGTACTGACCAAACAGGAGATATTGCTGGTAATTGTCGGTGGCATCTTTGTCGTCGAGGCGCTTTCGGTTATCTTTCAGGTAGGCTCATACAAATACCGCGGCAAGCGCATCTTCCGTATGGCCCCGATTCACCACCATTTTGAACTGAAGGGAGTGGCAGAACCGAAGATCATCGTCCGCTTCTGGATCATCAGTATAATTCTGGCGCTGGTGGCGATTTCGACATTGAAGATGAGGTGATATGCAGATAAAAGACAAAAACATCCTCGTCGTGGGCCTTGCCAAAACTGGCGTGGCCTGTGCTCGTTTTTTGGCAGCACAGGGTGCCCGGGTAACCGTTACCGATATGCGCAGCAAAACCGCCCTGGCGGGTCAATTCGCCGAACTGGCAGAATTTAATATTTCCCAGGAATTGGAACGACACAATGAAGCAACCTTCCTGACGAGCGACCTGATTGTGGTTTCTCCCGGTGTGCCGATGGATCTCCCGCAGTTAGCCTCAGCACAGCATGCCGGAGTTGAGATCATCAGCGAAATCGAACTGGCGGCACGCTTTATTGATGCGCCACTGGCAGCTATCACCGGCACCAACGGCAAAACCACCACCACTTCCATTCTGGGAACAATATTTAAACACAACGGCTATCACACCTTTGTCGGTGGCAATATCGGCACTCCGCTGATCGAACTGGCAGCGTCACATCAAATATGGGACCAGGTGGTAGCTGAAATCAGCTCATTCCAACTGGAGTGGATTACTTCGTTCCGGCCAACCGTGGCGGCTCTATTAAACCTGAGCGAAGATCACCTTGACCGCTACCCTGATTACCAGGCGTACATCGACGCCAAATTGCGTATTTTTGAAAACCAGACCGATGACGATTTTGCCGTGGTCAACCGGGATGATCCTCTTGTCTGGCAGCATGCTCAGAACCTCACGGCACAGCTGTTTCCGTTCAGTCGAAAAATTGAACTTGATGAAGGCATCTTCAGCAAAGACGGCGTCATCACCTACCGCCACAATGGCCATGAGGAGTGTTTTCCCACCGCCGCTATTCGGCTGCAGGGGGTACACAATTTGGAAAACATCATGGCTGCCGTGGCATGCGCCTTACTGCTTGGCTGCCGTCCCGATGAAACCTTTGAGACCATTCTCTGCTTTGAATCTCTGCACCACCGCATGGAGTTTGTCCGGGATGTAAACGGCGTCAGCTACTATGAGGACAGTAAAGCCACCAATGTAGGCAGTGTGGAGAAGGCGCTGGAAAGCTTCAGCGCCATTACGCTTATCGCTGGCGGCAAGGACAAGGGGGGCAGCTATGCTCCACTGGTGCCGCTGGTAGGTGAAAGAGTTCAACACTTGATACTGATCGGCGAAGCGGCTGAGCGAATGGAGCTGGAATTGGGGCGATTGACCGATACCCGCCGTGCGAAAACGCTTGAAGATGCCGTGCACATTGCTGCAGAAATAACGGCACCCGGTGGCACCGTTTTGATGTCACCCGCCTGTTCAAGCTTTGATATGTTCAAGGATTATGAAGAGCGGGCACAGCGGTTTATTGCAGCGGTAAAGGCACTGTAAATGTTCAAAAAACTGGAAGAATATGATCTGGTGATCATGTTGATGGCCATCGCTCTGACCTGTTTCGGAGTAGTGATGGTCTATTCGGCATCTTCTGTCATGGCGGCAAAACGCTTTCATGATGGTTTTTTCTTCCTCAAACGACAGGGGCTGTTCGCCCTGTTGGGCTTTGGACTTATGCTGGTAACCATGCGTATCAATTATCAATTTTGGCGTAAACTGGCGGCCCCGATTCTGCTGGGGTGCATTGTGCTGCTGGTAATGGTTCTGATTCCCGGTATCGGCGGGAGTGCCGGTGGAGCTTCACGTTGGATTAGGCTGCCCGGCTTCAATCTCCAACCCTCAGAGGTTGCCAAAATCGCCCTCATCATGTACATGGCGTATTCACTGGAAAAAAAAGAGGGGAAAATCAAGGAACTCGGCCCCGGTTTTGTGTCGTACATGCTGATTCTGGTGGTGATGCTGGGGCTTTTGCTTAAACAACCGGATATGGGTTCAGCCCTTACACTAGCAGCAGTTGCCATTATAATGCTCTTTGCCGCCGGGGCACGCTTGATTTACATTATATCGATTGGCTTGATGTCAATGCCGTTCATCTATTTCCTGGTCATGAATGTGGCCTACCGCAAAAGGCGCATCCTCGCCTTCCTGGACCCGTGGCAAGACCCGCAGAACAGCGGCTTTCAAATCATCCAGTCATGGTTGGCACTTGGCACAGGCGGCGTTTTCGGTCAGGGTTTGGGAGAAGGCAAGCAGAAGCTGTTTTATCTCCCGGAAGCCCATACCGACTTCATCCTTGCCGTTGTGGGAGAAGAGCTCGGCTTTATTGGTGTGCTGGTAATAATCGGCATGTTTTTTTTGCTGGTACAGCGGGCCATGAGAATAGCTGTTGCAGCTCCCGACACCTTTGGTCGTTTTCTTGCGTTG
>CAIRND010000172.1 GCA_903879825.1 uncultured Geobacteraceae bacterium | reverse complement strand
AGATCCTGCAGGGCACGCCGAATTGATCGCCATCAGAAAAGCCGCTCGGAAACTTGCTTCCTGGCGACTTCTTGACACAACCCTTTATGTCACTCTGGAACCCTGTACCATGTGTATGGGAGCGATCATACTGGCCCGTATCCCAAAAGTAGTATTCGGCTGTTACGACCCGAAGGGAGGGGCTGCCGGCTCATTGTTCGATCTTTCCTCCGACCCCCGCCTCAACCACCAGGTTGAACTTCTGTCAGGTGTTCTTGAAAGCGACTGCTCAAACCTGCTCAGTGATTTCTTTACTGCACTGCGAGAACGCAAACGCAGAACACGCCTTACGACCTAATCCCGCGAATGCTCCCATATTCCTCAGGCGTATTGATATTCTCAAATGACGCTGCGTTACCGCCGATGTTCTGTACATCTCCTACTGTTACCTGACGAATGTTCATTTGACTCAGAATATCGAGAATTTTTCGTTCCCCCTTCCCAATAGCATCCTCAAAGACGTCTTTACAGGCAGATGAATAGACCGCGTGGAGCGGTTCCTGTCCCCCCTCACTTACCGGCACAACCGCATCATAACCTTCCGCGCGAAGATCACACAGGAGGCGAATAATGGCTGGATCGAGAAAAGGCAAATCACAGGCAGTTACGAATGTATGGGCACTGTTACTGTTACTAAGAGCGGAATGAAGACCTGCAACAGAACCATAACCGGGATAAATATCTGGGACAGTTCGACACGGTAGGAAATCATAATCAAGTGGAGAATTGGTAACAATAATTACCTCATGAAAAAGAGTGGCCAGTGTCCGGTAGGCGCGGGTAATCATTGGTAGACCGTCAACTTTCAGAAGCGCTTTATTACTCCCCATACGACTGGAAGCGCCTCCGGCCAGAATAATTCCGGTCACCCCCCCTATTTTTTCATGATCCGAAAACGCTTCGATCACACCCGGATGACTGTAAATTGTAAAAGAACCGCCTCTCACATAGCCAATCAGACATATTCCTGCCTGTTGACAAAGTTTGATTGCCATGTCGGTTGGAGACGTGCGTGAAGCTATCACTCTGATTCCCATCAATGCAGCCTTGGCGACCATTTCAGTCGAGACTCTTCCTGATGTCACCAGTTCGGCACCGACCATATCAATACCTTTAAAAAGGGCTTCACCCGCGATCCGATCAAAAGTATTGTGCCTGCCGAGATCTTCTGCGTAGAGGAGTATCTCACCGTTGCGACCGATTGCAGCAGAATGAATGCCACCATGCGATTTATAGTGATCCGCCATTTTAGCCAACGAATTCATCAGAGAAAATATCTGACGGGGAGGGAGTGGTGCCATATGTGTCTGTGTAGGCGCGTAATTAGTTGCGTCCGATGGGAGCGTAAAGGTAATACCGGTACCGCATCCAGAGGTGAGAACGGGCTTCAGTCGTTCCGGCAATTCGCCTTTTATTCTGATATTGGCAGTACCAAACTCATCACATACGCTAAACATCTCAAAATCCTGCAATGACGAGACAAACCCCTGAAGCCGCAAAAAGCCGGCAACCAGAAAGCGGAGATCGTGAGGGGATCCAATCAGGGTTGCAATCTCACGCCCATTGACAATCAACTGCAACGGGTACTCGCAAACAACAGACGTAGAGGTCGCCTCAAGAGAATCTCCGCGACAGACAAAATAAACATTTTCATGGGTTTCTGATTTCATGGATTCAATCCTCACTGAAAAAAAGGGGGAGAACAAATATATTTGTTCTCCCCCGAATAAAACATGGTCATATTTCAGCCAACGATACTCAGCCAGCCAAGCCGAAACTTTCGTGCATAACGCGCACTGACAGTTCGGTGTATTTTTCGTCAATTACAACAGATATTTTTATCTCAGATGTTGAAATCATCAAAATATTAATACCATTTTGAGAAAGTGCACTGAACATTTGGGTAGCAACGCCGGCGTGACTACGCATTCCGAGGCCTACAATCGAAATTTTACTGATATTTTCGTCGGAAAGAACCTCTTTAGCCTGAACTTCCTTGGCGACTTCGTTTGTAATCAAAAGTGCCTGCTTCAGATCGGCTTTCGTCACCGTAAAGGTGAAATCAGTCAAGCCATTATCACCGACATTTTGGACAATCATGTCTACCGAAATAGCGGCATCGGACAGTGGTGTGAGAATTTTCGCGGCAATACCTGGTCTGTCTGGTACTCCCTTAACAGCGATCTTGGCCTCATTTTTGTCGTATGCAACTCCTGAAACGAGTATTCCTTCCATATCCTTATCCTCTCTGGTAACCATTGTACCGGTGTTTTCGTTGAGACTTGAGCGGACGTGTACGTCCACGTTATATTTTTTGGCAAACTCGACCGAACGAATCTGGAGAACTTTCGCACCAAGACTGGCCAGTTCCAGCATCTCGTCATACGATATTTTTTCGATTTTCCGTGCTTCTTTACACACATTCGGGTCCGTGGTGTACACACCGTCAACATCGGTATATATCTCACACACATCCGCTTTTAAAGCGGCCGCAATGGCTACCGCCGACGTATCTGAACCGCCACGACCGAGGGTAGTGACATTGCCGCCAGCATCAATACCCTGAAAACCAGCCAGGACAATAATGGTGCCTTCTTTAAGATCGGCGCGGATATTTTTGTCACCAATGCTCTCAATGCGGGCTTTTGTAGCGGTCGAGTCTGTCAGGATTGGAACTTGCCAACCCTGATATGACTTGGCCTTGTAGCCCTGCGACTTGAGATACATGGACAGGAGACCGATAGTGACCTGCTCGCCGGTTGCAACCAGAACATCATATTCCCGACCGTCCGGAATTTCACACATTTCATTGGCAAGTGCAACCAGCTTGTTGGTTTCGCCCGACATGGCAGAAACAACGACAATTACATCGTTTCCTGCGTCATATGTTTTTATGATGCGCTTGGCAACATTTTTGATACGATCGGGTGAACCGACCGAGGTGCCACCGTACTTCTGTACTACGAGTGCCATACTGCTCTCCTTATGGTAAAATGTTTGAAGAGATAAACCGGAGGTTCTGCTCTATAACAGATAACCTACTGTCAGGTCAAAGATTTTTTTACTGTTTAGTAACTCCGTCAGCCGTTCAATCACACAATCTGATTTTTGTCCTGAACTGGTGATGGTAATCATTCGTTGCTCCTCACCGCTATATTCGAACAGGAGTGTCAGCGCATCGGGTGGTAACAGTTCTCTCAGGCGTTCAGACCATTCAACAAGGCATACTCCATCGCCATAAAAAAACTCTTCAAAGCCAAGTTCAGCAATGTCGTCGTCACCGATCAAGCGATAAAAATCAAAATGATAGACCGGCGTGTCACCAGGATAACTGTTCATAATTGCGTACGTCGGGCTTGCCACCAGATGGGCACTTTGAGGGACCAGCGAAGCGACCACTCCCCGGGTCAGACAGGTCTTGCCACCTCCGAGAGTACCGCGCAGAGCCAAAAAAGATCCCGATTGAAGCAATGAGCCGATACAAACTCCCAGCTCTTCCGTCGCGCGCGCCGACCCGGTTGTAATCTGCAGACCGGGCATTACCGGTTCATTGAGCGGATGATATCAATGCGAGATACCATACCGACCAGCTTTTTCCCTTCAACAACGGGAAGCGCATGCAGTTTTTTTCTGCTCATAATGTCAGCAGCGCTACTGACCGTTTCGGTGGGGGAAACAGTGACAACGTCTGCTGAAGCCAGCTCAGATGCGGTTTGGGCGGTAATTTTATCAAGATCCCTCTGTAGTGAACCTTCACCCTCCAGCGGAATAATCCAGTCAAAGAGGGATATAACGGTCGGGATATGCAGAGGACGATCCTGCTCAACTAAATCAGAGGCAGTAACTATTCCGGTGAGGTTGCCGGCGTCATCAACTACCGGGAGTGATCCAAAGCGCATAGTATCAAAAATGCCGGCCATTTCTCGCACAGTCGTCGTCCCTTTGATTGCAACTACGTTACTGGTCATAATATCTGCAACGGTCAACATAAAACATCTCCTTTTAATCTGGCGTTCGGACTCTCTTCATGTTCGAAACTTGGTTGTTTTTCAGTAGTTTATTATATGCGTACGGCAGCTTTTCTAAGACATCGGTTGCATGTAAGCCAATTTCGCCCTTCTCCTCCGCGACCATATCAGCAGCAAAACCGTGAACAAAAACACCCAGACGGCAGGCGTCCCACGCGGTATAGCCCTGGCCGAGCAGTGAGACAATGATGCCGGTCAGCACATCACCCATCCCCCCTGAAGCCATACCCGGATTACCACTGCCATTTATTGCCACGTTGCCTTCAGGCGAAACAATAATGGTACGGGCTCCCTTGAGGACCAGAAAGACTCCGTAGCAGCGGGCAAATCCTTCTGCAACAGATATGCGCTTTGCCTCGACATCCGGGGTTGACACGCCAAGCAGGTGCGCCATTTCACCGGGATGCGGAGTGAGAATCATGTGCCCCGTTTTTTTTTGCTTTAAAACGGCGAGGTCTTCAGCCAGGGCGTTCAGGCCATCGGCATCAATCACCAGCGGCACGGTAACCATCTCCACCAATCTCCGCACAAGGGCCGTTGTTTCAGGATGGCGCCCGATTCCTGGCCCTATCGCAACGGCATTCTTACCCGCCAGCAGCGTCTCAATCTCCGTAAAGGCACTGCCGCTAAGATACCCGCTGCCGGAATCGACCAGTGGGACCGTCATCACCTCAGTTGTCTTAATCTCCAAGATGGTGTTGATACTCGCCGCCGCACCAAGAGTGACCAGCCCCGAACCGGCTCTCACCGCACTGTGTGCCGCAAGCGTTGCTGCACCCGTTTTCCCCGTAGAACCGGCAAGGATCAGGCAATGGCCGCAACTCCCCTTGTGGGCCTGACGGTCGCGGCGACGCAGCAGAGGACCGACCGTATCTTCATCCAGAAAGTCGCAGCCAGACACCGTTTCCATAAGTTTTGGCGGAATCCCGATATCGGCAACAACCAGATTTCCCGTATGTTCGGCTCCCGGATGTAGGACGTGCCCCAGTTTGGCACAGGCAAATGTAACAGTGATGTCTGCTGTAACGGCTTCTCCCATTATCTGACCGGAGGTACCATGAATCCCTGACGGTATGTCTACTGATACGATCGGTCGACCGGAGGCATTCATCAGCCTAATTGCAGCCAGATATATGCCAGTGACGTTGCTGTTCAGACCGGTACCAAGTAGTGCATCAACAATCACGTCCGCCTTGGCAATGTCCGTACCATGCAGGGAAGATAAACGGCCTTCGTCGGAGCAATAATTAATAGCGGATTCCGGCACTCTTTCCCGGTTGAGCGCTGCATCTCCGGTGACCTGATCACGCTCTGCCAAAATGATGACGGTGACATCCCACCCCTTCTGGATCAGCAGGCGGGCAATAACATAGCCGTCACCGCCATTGTTACCTTTGCCTGCCATGACGACACAACAGCCGCGCACCCCAAACTCGGCGATAATCTCTTCAACACAGCTTTGGCCGGCATTTTCCATCAAAAGGAGACTCGGTATGCCATACGTTTCGATGGCAGCTTTGTCCACATTTTGCATT
>CAIRND010000171.1 GCA_903879825.1 uncultured Geobacteraceae bacterium | reverse complement strand
TTTTACGTTCCATTCTGTTGCATTTGAATCGATCCTGTATTACCCTCCCGCCATTAGTTATACCTCCAGATTCAGGGAATATTCACCACATGCTACGGGAAATAAAACCGACTCTTGTTCAAAAACTGATCCTCAGTTATGCCATAATTGTGTTCTGCCTTGTGGGTGCTCTGCTCTACTCCGTTACCGGTATGCGAAGCATCGCCCGGACCGCAAACGAAATAGGCAGTGTCGACCTTGCCGCTGCAGAGGCTGTGGATTCACTGAGAGATGCATTGATAGCCCAGCAGCGTACCGTGGGAAAATTTTCCATAATTCCTGGTCAGGAAGACAGAAAACTTTACTCTGATCAGAAAGCCGACTTTAAAAACTCGCTTAAAACACTCGAAAAATCCAGCCTGAGTGGTCTCAGCGATCTTAAACGTGATTACGACAGGTATGATAAAGTCGTTCTGATGATTTTCGAAGGTATGTCTATCCCGGATGAAAAGATGAGATATGTCCTCAATCGAGTTGAAAAAGAGATTGAAATTGTACACACCCAGCAAAATACACAACTTGAATTAAAGCTTGCTGCGGCACGGGAAAAAGAGACAAAAACCGTGTCGAGAGCGATGCTGCTGGCTTTTAGCGGTGTCGTTATCGCAATTTCTGTTGCCGCTTTCTTGGTGTACTCGTTTTCAACGTCCATGGTTAAGCTGAAAAAGGCTACCCATCGTATTGCCGCCGGGGATTTTGATCATGATGCACAGATTGCCGAGGGTGATGAAATCGGCGATCTTGCAAAGGATTTTCTGGTTATGGCGTCGCGCCTGAAAGAGTTGGAGCAGTTAAGTCTTGATGCAAGCCCGCTTACCCGTCTGCCGGGCAATATTGCCATTGAACGCTTCATCAACAGGCATTTGAAAGATCAGACATCCTTTGCGATGTGTTATCTGGATCTTGATAATTTCAAGGCATACAACGATCATTACGGCTATATCAAGGCGAGTGAGGTATTAAAAGAAGCTGGGCAGGTCATACATGAGGCGGTCACCTGTATCGGAAGATCTGACTCGTTTATTGGCCATATCGGTGGTGATGACTTTGTGGTGATCGTAGCGGATGTTGCTGCTGAAGCGGCATGTCAGGCCGTGATCCGCGCCATTGATGACATGATCCCGAAATATTATTGTCAGGAGGACCTGAGCAACGGATTCATTGATGGTGTGGACAGGTATGGCGTTAAACGCCGCTTCCCGCTCCTGTCTATTTCCATTGCCGCCCTTGTCTGCCACTCGGGGGATTATGGCTCGGCAGCCGAGATTGCCTCTACCGCTGCGAAGGTTAAAGATCAGGTGAAAAGTTCAGCGGGGAGCAATTATATCATTGTAGAAAAGGGGGCGATTGGTGAGGTGTAACGTCATATCCGCACTGCTGATCGGTACACTCCTGTTGAGTCTCACCGGCTGTGCCGGCCTGTTCGGAACCGGTGGCACCTTTGAAAAACGCCGAAATCTGGCTAATGGTGTCGAAATGATTGGTGACGGCCTGGAGAGTGAGGCGCGACACTTCTTTGAGTTGGCTATTGAGAACCCGCAGGATGATGGGATAACTGATGAGGCGCTTTTTCGTTTGGCAATCCTGAACCTTAATGACGGAAAGTTGGGTGGGGGCAAAAGTTCCATCGCTCTTCTCGACACGTTGCAGCGCAGTTATCCGAAAAG
>CAIRND010000170.1 GCA_903879825.1 uncultured Geobacteraceae bacterium | reverse complement strand
CACCAACCTTATAACGCTGAGTGCCCCCCATAGACTGAAGTTCACGTTTCATCACCTCGTCTATTTCTTTCAAAATATCGGGTGAAACCTGTTCAACATCAGCAATACGTAACACAACTTCTGCTTGCAACTCTTGCGGGAGGAGGCTAATAATTTCGCTGGTCTGTTTTGATTTGAGTTTTGCCAGGATTACGGCGATGGTTTGCGGATGTTCTTGTGACAGGAAGTTCGCGATACTTTTTGAGTCCATATTTGCCAGGATGTCAACCAGATCACCATAACTTGATGCTTGTAATTCGTCCATCAGCATCTGGGCTTTTTCAGGTCCAAGAGCTTTTTCGAGTATTTTTAAAACGAACTCATCTCCCTGAGAGAATATCCCCGCCTCAGGGTCAATAACGGTCGTAAAGTCAGAAACAACATTCATTATTATCTCACGTGACACATGTCCAAGCGTACCCATACTTTTACTGATTTTTTTTATTTCTGTGTCATCCAAATGCTCGTATACCTTGGCCGTAACATCGTTGCCAAGATAAAGAAGTAAAATTGCGGCTTTCTCTGAACCTGTCATAGCATTCCTTTTTTGTAAGTTTTTCCATTTTTTGACTTCGTAAGTTATTTGTCCTCAGAAACCCAGTTTTGCAAAATCTGGGCAACCTGGTAGGGGTCTTTCTTTGCCTGCTCGATCAAGTTGAGCTGTTCGGCCATCTGCGAGTTAATAAGCTCCCGATCCGCTGTCGTCAACAGTGCGCCATCCGCTCCTATTGCATCAAAACTTTCAAGAGTCGGACGTCGTACCAGTCGCAGCGAAGCAAGAAGAGGCCGGATAACAAACAGAATCAGCACCAGAAAGCCAACACCAATCATCAGGTTTTTAGCAAGCGACGTAAAAAACGGGTTTGTCCACCACGTTGCAACTTCACTGCTGCCAGCCTCATCAGTGTCCTGAAACGGGATATTCTGAACGCTCAGCTGGTCACCACGATCAGGGTTAAAACCAATGGCACTTTTTACAAGAGTTTCTATTTTTTGAAGTTCATCAGGTGTCCGGGGCAAGTATTTTGCTTTTGCAACCTGCCCCTCCTTTGTCGCTGCCGGGGCTTCATATTTACCATCAACCAGAACAGCAATGGAAATTTTACTCAGTGCCCCAACCGGTTCAATGATCTTTGCAGTAGAACGACTTACCTCATAATTAAGTGTTTCGTCGTTTTTCGATCCGCCGCCGGAAGTTCCACCAGCAGAGGGTGCCGCACGACCAATATTAGTTTGTACTCCGGGAACACCGGAACCACTTGTTGTTGATGAGCCTTTTTCCTCGGTCCGCTGCTCGCTTCTGACCGCAATTGATTCTGGATCAAACTTTTCTTCTACACGCTCAACTTGCTTAAAATCAAAAGAAGCGGTGACTCGTGCAACAGACTTGCCCCCACCCACAATACGGTCAAGCAGCGACTGGATTCTTTCCTCAACATTTTTTTCATAAGAATGCTGGGTTTCCTGCATTGCTGAAGTCATCCGGGTTGTTGCGTCGCTACTTCCCCCCTTACTGAGAATTTTGCCGCGACTATCAAGCACCGTTACATGTTCGGGGTCCATCCCCTCAATTGATGCTGACACCAAGTGTACAACACCTTGAACTTCAGAATCCCGTAGCGCCCGGTTCGACTTCATTTTGAGCACAATGGAGGCTGTGGCCGGTTTTTCATTGTCTTTGAAAAGCGATTTTTCAGGTATGACCAGATGTACCCGCGCCTGTTCAACGCCAGTCAGTTGGGCTATGGTCCGCGATAACTCCCCCTGCAGAGCCCGCTGATAATTGAGTTTCTGGACAAATTCAGTCATGCCGAAATTTTTACGATCAAATATTTCAAAACCAACACCGCCACCCTGAGGAATCCCCTCAGAAGCTAACGTAAGACGAAGTTCATACACTTTATCTGACGGCACGAGTATGCCCTTACCGTCAGGAGAAATTTGATAGGGAGTTTTTGCATCCTTCAATTTTTTGACAATTTCACCGGCATCCTCAGAGCTCAGATTTGTGAAGAGCGGCCGGTAGTCCGTGCGGTTTGCAACAAAGATCAGAATGGCAAATGCTACTGCGGACAGAAAAGCCACAGTAGCAATCAGCATCTGTTTGCCTGGTGAGAGCGCGATGAAAGGCTCTATTAGTCTACGAATTCCTTCTGGCATTGGCGAGTTTCAATCCTTTTCTGCAGCGATAGCTTGAGTGATGGGTAGAACCTGCCGATATTATACCTGCATACGCATAACTTCCTGGTAGGCTTCAAGTGCCTTGTTGCGCACCTGCGACATAAACTGGAACGAGATACTCGATTTTTCTACGGCGATCATCACTTCATGGAGGTTTTTATTCTCTCCGCTGGCGAGTCCCTGTACGGACTTATCAGACTGAACCTGAATATCATTGACCTTAGACACAAGCTCACTGAAAAATTTACCCGCACCCTCAACCGGAGATGACGAACGTAACTTGTTCATTTCCGGGAAAGCTTTCGTCATCCCGATGCCGCTCTCAATTCCGTTAATTACCATGGTGTT
>CAIRND010000169.1 GCA_903879825.1 uncultured Geobacteraceae bacterium | reverse complement strand
TTCCTCACCGGCGCGATTGAATAAAACAAAACGCAGGTCTGTCGCCTCTTTGAGAAAAATCATGAGCGGGACATTCTCCACAACCGCCTCAACCAGGGTTTTCGCCTCAAGCAGCGCCTCTTCCGCCTGCCTGCGCACCTGTATTTCCTTTTCCAGATCGGATGTGTACCGTGCCGCCTCCTGGATGGCTGTTTTCGAAATCAGATACGTCAGCAGACCGGTGAATCCGATTGAAATAATCAGCAGGGCAATAGTGATGTAACTGACATACGAGGAGATTTGATTGGAGAGGGCACTACAGCTCTTTGAAAAAGAGGTCTCGTAGGAAATGATTTTTTTTCTTGTTTTATTTATTTCTGCGTAGATGGCCGCCTGTTCGACCTCATTGTTAGTCGCAAGAAATTGAGCTACCTGTGCCTTTAATTTTTCCCCCGCAGTATTAGCACCGACTGCATCAGCAACCAGATCTTTCAAAATCGGATGCCAGTACAGAAGTTTTATCCTGTTCACAATGATCACAGCCGTTTTATGATCAGTTTCGCTGAAGGTACTTTCCAGAATCCGTACAAATTCGGTATCTGGTGTGTCTTTTCGCATTTCGAGCAAACGGCTGAAAACCTTGTTGTAGGATTGGGTAATCGCCATTTTTGCCTGAAACGTTTTCAAACCCTCCGGCTTTTTGTGATCATGGTACTCAAAGAAAGCCACCATGGCTTCAACACGGGAGACCGTGTGGGTTCGTTCAAAACGGGCAATAGCGGTGATCATGGTGAGGGTGTTGCCAGCCCAGATGGTTATGGAAATAACAACCAGAAGAAAGACCGCAACGATGGCCGTATGAAGATACAGCCTGCGCGTGATTGAACCATTAGCAAAAGCGTTTATTTTCCCCAGTGAAAGTTCCATGTAGCCTCCGTGGCGAGAGGAAGTTCAAAACAAAAACAAGACCCCAACCCTTCACCATCTGACTCAACCCAGACCCTGCCGCCATGCACCTCAATGATCCGCTTGACCAGCGCCAGACCGATACCGGTCCCGGCGCTTTCGGCATCCAGCTTATTAAACAGTCCGAAGACTTTTTCAAAGTGGCGCGGGTCAATACCTTTGCCGTTGTCGCTGACAAAAAAGACACACTCCTTGCCCTCCTGCCGTGTGCCGATCTCGATGCGAGGAACAGCCTGATTTCCCATGTATTTAATAGCGTTCTCGACAAGATTCTGCACGACCTCCGCAATGCGTTTTTCGTCGCCAAAAACAGGGGGAAGATCAGGCTGCTGCACAATTTCGGCGCGACTACGCGCGATTGGGCCTGTCAGTTGCTGCAGGGTATTCTTAACGACACGGTTCATATCCACCGGTGCAAGTTCGCCCATCATCTTGCCGGCACGGGATAGTTCCAGCAGATCGTTTAGCAGATCGTTCATCTTGTCTGCCGCACCCTCAATCCTCTTCATGTCATCCGGAACCCGCTCATACTTGCCCGCTTCCAGGTTCTGCTTTATCATCCCGGCATACGCCTGTATGGTGATCAGCGGGCTCTTCAGGTCGTGCGAAACGGTGTAGGCGAAGCGATCCAGCTCGGTATTTTTCTCCTGAAGTTTTATTTCAGATCGCTTGCGGTCGGTGACATCAATCCGTACACCAAGCATGCGGGTTGCTTTGCCATGCAGGTCACGCTCGACGGTCTGTCCCTGCACGTGATGCCACCGGTATGAACCATCTGCATGCAACATCCGGACTTCATACTCATATGTTGCATCCAGATCATTGATAACACGTCTGATCTTGTCGGCAACAATTTCCCGATCCTCAGGATGTATCCTCTCCAACCAGACGGCGCGATCGGATGGACCACTCTCCGGCTCGTACCCCAACATAGAAAAGTATTCGGGTGAGGCATACCAGATATCGTGAGCAATGTTCCAGTCCCAGACGGCAATTTTTGTCACATCAAGGGTTACTCTAAGCCGTTCCTCGCTTTCGCGCAGTTCATCACGCGAAACGGTAATTTTCGTAAGCTGTTCCGTCATCAGGTCGAAGTCGCGCGCCAAATCGCCAATTTCATCGGATGAGATATAGTTCAACCTGAAATCAAACTTTCCTTCTGCAACTTTTCTTGTCCCTTCCTTAAGCTGCATCAGAGGACGAGTCACTCTCCGAATGACCAGGATTGTGAAGGTTATAATAACCAGTCCGAGCAAAACCAGTGTGGAGAAGGTAAAGAGGTTCGAATATGTCGTCAGCTTGCCCTGTTTTTGATCGATGGTTCTCGAAAGTTTTAATCTTTCCTGAAAGAGAAGGTTAGAACAGCCAACCATCTGTGATATCAGCAGCTCACGTATTTC
>CAIRND010000168.1 GCA_903879825.1 uncultured Geobacteraceae bacterium | reverse complement strand
CAAGAGCAGATCCAGCAGTTCCTCGCTTCGCCCGTCTTCGGGGTGGTTGGTGCTTCCACCAATCGCGACAAATACGGCAACAAAGTACTGCGCTGTTTTCAGCAGAGCGGCAAAGTTGTCATTCCGGTCAATCCCAATGAAGCCGAGATTGAAGGGATAGCCTGCGCAGCCACTCTGAGCGATCTTCCAACGGACGCCCTGAGCATCTCCATGATTACCCCGCCTGCGGTCACAGCCCGGCTTGTACCGCTCGCCATTAAAAGGGGGATACGAAACATCTGGATGCAGCCGGGAGCAGAGCACCCTGACGCCGTCGCACTCTGCCGTGAACGGGGGATCAATGTTATCGCCGATGGCAGCTGTATATTGGTGGTTATGGGGTATCATGAGCATTAAAATTATGATGGGCAGATAATATTTTTTCTTGACTATTGCATAAACGCTTGTCAGATCAGCAGAAACCTGACATAGTACCAAATCTTCGACGGGCAGCAATGCTCGTCGTTTTATTTTGCAGTATCGAGGAGTTGTACACCATGCAGGAACGAATCAGAAACATCGCTATTATCGCCCACGTCGACCACGGCAAAACGACACTGGTTGACGCAATGCTTAAACACGCCGGAGTTTACCGCGCCAATGAAGCCATCACCGAGCGGGTCATGGACTCGAACGACCTTGAAAAAGAACGCGGCATTACTATCCTGGCCAAAAGTCTTTCGATTCACCACGGCCAATACAAAATCAACATCGTTGATACTCCTGGCCATGCCGACTTCGGTGGCGAGGTTGAACGTGTACTGAAAATGGTTGACTCCGTGCTGCTGCTGGTGGATGCCCTTGACGGCCCCATGCCCCAGACCCGCTTCGTCCTTAAAAAATCTCTTGACCTGAATCTGAAGCCAATCGTCGTCATCAACAAGATCGACCGTCCCGGCAGCCGTCCTGATGAAGTACTGAACATGGTCTTCGATCTGTTCTGCGAACTAAACGCATCCGATGATCAGCTCGATTTCCCTGTTGTTTATACCAGCGCTAAAATGGGCTACGCTAAATTGGATATCAACGTCGAATCAAACAGCATGGAGCCACTCTTTGCAGTGGTAGAAGCAAATGTCCGCCCGCCAAAGGGAGATGTCAATGCTCCGTTCCAGATGCTCATCGCCAACATAGATTATCACGACTATATCGGCCGCATGGCCACTGGTCGTATTTTCAACGGAAAAGTCAGAGCTGGCGAAACCGTTGCAATGATTAAGCAGGATGGATCAATATCAAAGGGCCGTATCACCAAACTGCTCGGATACGAAGGCTTGAAGCAGGTTGAAATCGAAGAAGCCGGCACTGGTGACATCGTTACCGTGGCAGGTTTTGAAGAGGTCAGCATCGGCGAGACCCTCGCTTCTGCTGAAAATCCTATTGCTGTCCCTTACGTTTCAATTGATGAACCGACCCTGTCGATGAACTTCATGGTCAACACGTCGCCTTTTGCCGGTCGTGAAGGAAAATGGGTTACTTCGCGTAACATCCGTGAACGCCTTACCAAGGAACTCCGTACCAATGTTTCCCTGCGCGTATCGGATACCGACAGCGCTGATACGTTTATGGTTTCCGGCCGTGGTGAACTTCACCTTTCCATATTGATT
>CAIRND010000167.1 GCA_903879825.1 uncultured Geobacteraceae bacterium | reverse complement strand
GGCCTCCACCGCAGGAAGGTGTTTATGTGGATTGAACCTTAAAAGTGCCTTCTTGGAGATTGAGACCTCCAGCATATGCAGCATCTCCACCAGCAGAATATTCAAATCAAGGGCCTCAACGATAAATTTTCCCTTCCCGGAATAGGCCAGCATCTGTTTGGCAAGGTCAGCAGCCCGGGCGGCAGCCGACTCGATGCGATGCAGATTATCCACTGCCGGCGATTCTTTGTTGATTCGCATCAAGGCCAGATCAGCATTACCGATGATGGCGGTGAGGATATTGTTAAAATCATGGGCGATGCCACCGGCCAGCACACCAAGACTCTCAAGCTTTTGGGCGTGGAGAAGCTGCTGTTCCAGCTTTATGCGCCCTTCTTCAGCGCATTTACGTTCTGAAATATCCGTTATATTTCCCACCAAAGAAATAATGTTACCATCTGCGTCGACATGCTTTCGTCCGGATACGAAGCCCAGGAAATCGCTGCCGTCCGTGCGAAGGTACCGCCGTTCACTGGCAACGCGATCAATCACGCCGGTTTTTAATTTGTGAATCTGATCGTCTAACGTTCTGAGATGTTCCTGATGCACATGGTCGGCATAGCGGGAGCCGACAAGTGTTCCCATTGAACAACCAAACATCTCGGCCATACGATTATTTGCACGTGTTATGAATCCTTCGGGGGAAATCATGATAATTCCGGCCTGCGAGCTTTCCAAAAGTATCCGCGACTGTTCGGCATTATTTTCCAGCATGGCAGTACTATCGATAATTTTTCGTTTTCCATATCCAATCATCCCCAAGCCAAAAAGCCAGATCATCCCGTGAGTAGCCGCTCCGTTCCAGACTCGAGTGCGTGTAGACTGTATCTGCTGTGTCAACGGCAGGGAAAAACTGACTCCTCCCCGTACGGAACCGGGTTGAGAGTCCGGGTGACATTTCAGGCAATTATCAGTCATAACTGAAGCCCGCATTACCCGCATATACTGAATGCCGTTCATCTCTTCAATAGCGCTGGTTTCCATTACCCCCTGCTCAAATTGTTTTAGAGACTTTTGTTCCCAGGCATCCGGAATATTTTCCGGACGAATGGGCTTCAGGCTGGTGAGGTGCCCATGAAGAGATGCCGTTTCTCCTGGGGTTGAAACGTTTTCATGCTCAGCAAATTCATGGACCAGTCGCGCCAGATACGCTGCATTGACAAGGGTGAGTTTTTTCCCTGATGGTGTGGTGATATCCCGCTCAGGAACATGGGAGAGGAGCTTATTGGGAGGGGTCTGTGTATCGCTGGCGGCATATATACCGCCACGGCGAGATACCCACAGACGATAGAGCGAGCCACTTTCAAGGGCCGAACGCGCCTGAGACCGGGAAATCTCAAATAGATTATTATGTTCCTGATAGTAAAACCAGCCGAAAGAGCCGGAAATAATCACTGTCCAGGCCACCAACGTATACCGATAAATAAGATAACTTTGATGTGTAGCTGTTTTCAACGTACCAAAATTGTTCATAACAGAGCTCCATAATTTCAGAATTTTAGACAACCAGGCTATAAATATATTGCTTTTAGCAGGTTCTACGGGTGATATTTTATTCAATATTTTAGAAATATTTTTAATGTGAAAATAAAAAACTGACACAGTGATTTGCTTGATGCTTATGCACTATTTTGAGCTGTTCACCTAATGTTTTTACGGACCTTATGGCATTTGATCATTTTAGTGATTATAGTTGCATCCATGAACCATCCTGAACCACATTGTGATGACGGCATCACCTGGAGGGCAATCCCCCCTCATCGAGGCGTTGCTCTGGCCAAACACCAGGCGCGTTCTTGGGCGCTTGTGCTTGATTCCCGCTCCATCCCCTGCTGCATTGAGGCCGATGGAAGCGACTGGCAACTGTTGGTGCCGGAACATCAGTTAGAAAGCGCCATTCGTGAATTGCGCCTCTACGAGCAGGCAAATCACAACTGGCCGCCTCCGCTGCCGGTTGCGCGCCACCTGTTCGAGAATATCCTGCCGACCGTTTCGATTCTGATCCTGCTGGCGACCTTTCACAATTTGACACTCCTCGGCCTCTCCGTTCCGGGGCACGGCATTATTGACCTGTACGATCTTGGCGCTGCCGGGGCGGCACGCATCAGGGGTGGCAACTGGTGGCAGTGTGTCACCGCTCTGACTCTGCATTCAGGCCCGGTACACCTGATCAGCAATCTGGCTATCGGCGGCACCTTCATCATCTTGCTCTGCCGCGAACTCGGCTCCGGACTTGCCTGGAGCCTGCTGCTCGCCTCCGGCACCTGTGGCAACCTGATCAACGCCTGGGTCCAAGCACCTGATCACCGTTCAGTGGGCGCTTCTACCGCCGTATTCGGTGCGGTCGGCATTCTGTGCGCCATTAGTATGGTGCGCTACCGCCATCACCTGCAGCGACGCTGGTTCATACCGGTCGCAGCCGGGTTGGCTCTGCTGACCATATTGGGCACGGAAGGAAAGCAGACAGATCTGGGCGCACACCTGTTCGGTTTTTGCTCAGGCGTGTTATTAGGCGTGGCGACGGAACAGCTGACAGGGAAATTCGGCCGACCGGGGAGCGGTGTAAATTTCGTGCTGGCGACGACCAGCGCGATAGTCGTGATCGGGGCGTGGTGGGCCGCAATTGCGCATGGAGTCAGGTAACATAATCACCCGGGCTGATAAAATGGTTGCCATCAGAGATGGAGTAAATTATGTTCATCATTTGTCCCTTGTTATGCAAAATCCGGACGGCAGAGAATGGAACCTTTTCTTTCAGAAACAACAGAGGCATAGATGACGCACGCACCAACCACTCCATCACCACTCCTGGAAAAGTTCAGAAGTTACAGCCCCGGTGATATTCACACCGTTGCCGCCAAAGTCCACCTGATGTCGGGCATTGAAGCGTGCAAGGGCAATACGATAATGAATGCCCTGTGGAATAAGGATAAATCCGCCCTGGTGGTTATATTTACCGGCGGCTATCAGACGACTCTTATGCCGGAAGGGTGGCGACTCTTGACCAAATGCACCTGCCGCGAATGGCAGCCGGCGCGCAACTGTCCCCATGTTGTGATCGCCTGGGCAACGCTTAAACGGGTACTCTCGCCGGAAGCTTTGTCGTACATCAGTTTCAACCGGCAGATGCTTCTGGATATGAAACGCTTCATTGATCAGGAACCGGGCTCTCACGCGGCAACTGAAACGGCACACACCGGTGCACTGGCCGGCGATAAAAATGTTATCAGTGCAGCCGCTGCACACTATCGCTTACTGCTGGAACAGAGCGGACAGGGCAATAGCATTCGGGGGGCCATCAAGCGGGGCGAAGAATCGGTATACGGCTGGACAACTCACGGCCTGCCGACCGATCTGGCCCGTTTTCTTGCATCACACTACTTCTATGATTCCACCCACCGCTATTTCGAGATGTTCCAGCAGATTACCGACGGTGCGTACCCGATTGTGTTTCGTGATTCAGATGGCCACGATACGACGCTTGTCTACAGAAAGGATCACGCCTGCACCGCCGGAATCACCCTGGATCTACGGGGTAACGACATCCATATTTCCCGCGCCTTTGCAGATGGCGTCCCACTTCCCGCGACCGCTGTTGTGCATGGGCAGATGTTGTTTGATTGTGCTGCCGGCGTAGTCGTACCGATTGCAAATCGCGATGCCTGGAAAAAATGGGATGCCATTAGTGAGGAGCTGGACGCACGCGATGATAATTTTGACGATATTGATTTCGATGAGGAGCAATGGGATGACGACGAAACTGCCGAAGCCATTCCGGAGCTTCGCTATGCGCGCCACAGCATCATAGCGCCGCTGGAGCTCTTTAACAGCGCCGCCATCCGCTTTTCACCGAACGTACGTGATGCCGCTGAGTCTCATTGTCATTTCCTGGTGGATGGCGTTCCTCTCACCGAATACCCCGTATACCGGCAGGAATATCTGCTGGATATCCCCGCCGGACTGACCGGAAAAACCACATCGCTGGTGCCAATGGGTCAGTACAAAAATGAGACTCTTTCTTTTTCCAATGCCGCATTCTGGCTGTTCAACCCGTATCGCCGTTCGAGCCTTTCTACACCAATGAAAACCAGAAAGCGGGTGCGCGCTGTCATTGAGGCGGCCTTTGCCCTTCAGGATGAAACGAAAACCATCGCCCGAAACTCTATTATGCGCTCGGTGACCGGCTCTTCAGATTTTTTGAAACGGGATGTTAAGCGGGAGGCTAAACAGCTCATCACCTTTCTGACCGAATCCTGGAATCAAGAGATGCTTATCGCCACAGCGGCCCCTTCCAACTGGTCTTTTTTGACGGATGACCACCCGCTTCAGGCGCGGATGATGCGGATTCTGTATGAGCAGTTCGGGCTGGAAGCTTTTATGGACGATTTTGTATCGGTGAAGGTGGAGGTCACCACTGACAAACTGTTGAAGGTATTGCAGCAACTGACGGCATGTTTGCAGGCAGAGGGTTTTTCCCTCCGAATCGGCAGCGAACCTCTGGCTGCGGCTGCGTGGGAATTTTCGCTGGACGCCACCCGCAGCAACCAGGACTGGTTCGAGCTGAAACCGGAGATTCGCTGCAACGGGGAGATCCTGACAGAGGAGGAACTGCGTGGCCTGATGGGCGGCGACGGATTACTGCGTCGTGATGGCAAGCTGATGATGCTGGATGAAATCAGCGCTCAGGTGCTGGCGATGTTTGCCGGCGCCATGCCGAATGCCAAAAAGAAGAAAAAGGGTGATCTGGATCTGGTGCGTGTGCCGCGCCTGCAGATCCTTGATTGGCTGCAACTGCGCAGCCACGGTGTCGAAGTCAGGCTTTCAGAGGAGGATACCCGTATCCTGGAGAGT
>CAIRND010000166.1 GCA_903879825.1 uncultured Geobacteraceae bacterium | reverse complement strand
TCATTTCCTCGTCCACCAGCAGTTTCACTCGCAGTAATTCATCCTCCGGCACCTCCAAAACCAATTCGTCATGTACCTGCATGATCAAACGGCTGTGAAGCTGTTCTCCACGTATGCGGGAATCAACTCGAATCATGGCGCATTTAATAATATCGGCCGCCGATCCCTGGATAGGATAGTTTATGGCATTGCGACGGGCAAAGGCTAGTACGTTGCCGTTGCTGCTCTGGATGTCCGGAATCGGCAGGCGTCTGCCGAGCATTGTCCGTACGCAGCCGTGCTCCTCAGCCTCTTTAATACAGGAGTCAAGAAACTCGATCGCGCCATTATGGCGCTCTTTATATGCGGAGATGAAATCTTCAGCGGTTTTCCGGGCAATACCAAGCTGCTTGGCGAGGGAGAAGGCTCCCTGTCCGTAGATTATACCGAAATTAATTGCCTTGGCCTGGCGCCGCATTTCGGGAGTAACCATTTCAGGGAATAGACCAAATACTTCAGCAGCAGTGCGCGTATGGATATCTTCGTCATGTGCGAACGCATGGCAAAAAACCTTGTCTCCTGATAAATGTGCCAGCACCCGCAGTTCAATTTGCGAATAATCAGCAGAAAGAATGACATGCCCCGGAGGAGCTATAAAGGCGTGGCGGATGCGCCGTCCCTCCTCACTTCGAATCGGAATATTCTGCAGATTCGGATCAGAGGAGGAGAGTCGGCCGGTGTTGGTAACTGTCTGGTTGTATGAAGTGTGTACCCGCCCCGTGTGAAGGTTGACAAGACGGGGGAGTGAATCCGTATAGGTGGATTTTAGTTTAGCTACCGTGCGGTAAGTGAGGATTAAACGGACGATCTCGTGCTCTTCAGCCAGCGCGGTAAGAACCTCGTTATCGGTTGACCAACCGGTTTTCCCTTTGGTCTTCTTGCCGGTTTTTAACCCCATCTTCTCGAACAAAACCTCACCAAGTTGTTTGGGAGAGTTGAGGTTGAACCGTTCACCAGCCAAAGAAAAAATCTGTTCCTCAAGGGTCTTCATTTGTCCGGCAAAATCAGCTGAAAGTTCGTTGAGAAGTGAGCAGTTGAGAAGGACACCATGATTTTCCATAGCCGCCAGAATTGGCACAAGAGGCATTTCAACCGAATGAAAGAGGGTGTCATGCTCGCCAGCCACAAGGAGCGGTTCAAATTTTTGCCGGAGTAACCATGTGGCATCTGCATCTTCTGCCGCATAGCGCGCAGCAATGTTCAGCTCAACTTCGGCAAAGTTCTTTTGATTTTTACCACTACCGGCAACCTCGCTGAAACTGATCATACGGTGATTAAGATGCTCCTGTGCCAAGGCATCCAAGCCATGTCCATGGCGTGTCGGATTGAGTAAATATGAAGCCAGAATGGTGTCAAACCAGATGCCGTCCAGTCTGATGCCGTTATTGGCGAGAACCTGCATGTCAAATTTAATATTCTGACCGACTTTGCGCAGGGCCGGATTCTCCAAAAGAGGCTGCAGACGGTCAAGGACTTCGTGGTAGGGGAGTTGACCTTCAGTTATACGGAGTTGATCAATCGCGCCAGCCTGGTCTGCGTGCAGAGTGCACTTTGGCTGAGCGAAGTCAAAACCTGACTGACCATTAATCGTATCTTCCCACTCATTTGAAGGTGGAGAGCTGTGATGTATGACTGAGCTACCGGAAATAACGTGACCCACAGGGATGTAGAATGCTTCATGATCTCGAAAAGAGAATGATAGCCCCACAATTTTAGCCAGTCTCGGGTCAAGACTGGTGGTCTCCAGGTCGATGGCAAACT
>CAIRND010000165.1 GCA_903879825.1 uncultured Geobacteraceae bacterium | reverse complement strand
TAACCAACCCTTCGACAACGAGCAGCGACAAGTGCTCAAGGGCCAATTTTTCTGATATTTTCAGTAAATCGCAGAGGTCTCTCAGAAACGGCGGCTCTGCACCACCTTTTTCGAGTTCATCCAGAATCTGCTGATGAATATTTGCCTGTGCTGCTTCTGTACCTGCTTTTCGCCCAGCCAGCCGGACATGATCCCGCTCGGCAAAAACTCTCCCCTCCTTTTCAAGGGCTGCCAGACAAGGGGGGAAAAACCGTCCGTCGCTTCGCGCCGGAATCCGTGTTTTCAACTCTTCTTTGCTGATGCCCTCTTTGAGCGGATTCTGCGCAAAGTAGCCACGCATCACATCAATCAGCATATCGCACAACCGGGCAAATGATTCCCGGCTGAGATACTTCTTTGGATCACGCACGACCTGGACGATTTCAGCGCCGGCCAGCAGAGTTGCAAGGGCCGCTTCCAGCCGTTTGCCGGAAATCCCGCTCCGGGTCGCTATTTCGGCATGGCTGATCCCCGTAAGCAGGCTTCCGGAGACCATCCCGGCAATGATACCGGTCTCAACGCCGGTTGACAGATTTTCCAGCAGCTCCAGTGCCTCAAGCGAACGGCGTCTGCGCCCCGGCGGTGCTGGGTCGAGAATTCTGCCCCCTGCAACCGTCGCAGAGGGGGATGATAAACGGAGCACAAAGGGATCTCCGTTGAGGAGCAGCACCGGGCGCGTAAGGCGCAGCTGTGCATAGGCGCTTTCGCCGGGAGCCAGCTCATCCTTGTCAAACAGTATCACCGTAGCGTGAACTTCATAGGTTGATGAATGGAGCCGCACCCCTGCGCGATGCTTTAAGTTGCGCGGTGCTGATGCCAGATGGTTCAGGTACACATCCACGATCCGGGTGGTACGGTATATCCCTTTGGGGACAACGACATCACCGCGCCGCACCTGATAGTGATCAACCCCCTGCAGATTAAGAGCAAGCCGTGAACCGGCCTCGCCCTTTTCAGCCTTCGCGCCATGGGCCTGAATGCCGCGAATCCTGCATGGCAGCCCAGAAGGCAGCACTTCCGCCTCATCACCAAGAGCAACCGAGCCGGACAGGAGCGTCCCGGTGACAACTGTTCCAAAACCGGCCAGCGTAAATACCCGGTCTACCGGCAGACGATACGCTCCTTCGCTCCGCTTTTGATTTAGTTGCCGAGCGATCTGGGCAAGCTCATCTTTGAGGCGGTCAATACCGCTTCCGGTACGTGACGAGACCGGTACGACAGGGGCATCTTCAAGAAAGCTGCCGACAAGAAAATCCCGCACCTCCTCCACAACAAGGTCCAGCCAATCGGGATCAACAAGGTCGCTCTTGGTCAGCACCACCAAGCCGCGCCGTACGCCGAGAAGCTGACAGATATCAAGGTGCTCCCGCGTCTGCGGCATCACCCCTTCATCTGCGGCGATTACCAGCATAACCAGATCCATCCCGCCGACTCCGGCAACCATAGTGCGTACAAACTTTTCATGACCCGGCACATCGACAATACCGAAATGGATTCCACCGGGGAGGTCAAGACCGGCAAAGCCAAGTTCTATGGTGATGCCACGGGCTTTTTCTTCGGGAAGGCGATCGGTGTCAACACCGGTCAATGATTTTACCAGGGAGGTTTTGCCGTGATCGATGTGGCCTGCAGTACCGAGGATGAGGTTTTTCATGAGAGCGCCGGTAGACACAGCCAAAGCTGCGCACGTATTTTAGTTTACTGGCGGAGGCACAGGGAAATCGAACCCACCGGGGAGATTTCTCATCCTCCCACCGGATTTGAAGACCGGGCAGACCGCCAGCGTCCGATGTACATCCCGTGATAAAAAGGGCTCCTTTCTATAATCTTATTGACGTCACATTACAAGAGGTAAACGTCTTACGAAAACCATGTTTAATTATCCTTTAAACAGTGCAAAAGCAATACCGGCTTGAATTAATTCAATTACAGCGCCGACTAAAAAACGGCTAAAATAAATGACCTTGTTTTTACATAAACAATGTTATACAAATAACCGGTAATATCCGTCTCCGAGCAGCACCAGCCTAAAGAAACGGTTTCTATGGCATGCTGCCTGCGGGTAACGCTGGAAACGGCGTTGCCCTCCTTTAGAAAAGGGGATGGTTGTCATCGGCAACGATTTCAATCATTTAAAAAGGAGGTACAGCAATGACGGTATCGAGAAGAGACTTTTTCAAGCTCTCCGGTTCCGGTCTTGCGGCTGCCACCCTTGGTTTTAACCTCGCACCCGTCGAGGCCAAAGCTGAGGATCTGGCCATCCGCTATGCCAAGGAATCAACAACCATCTGCCCCTATTGTTCGGTCGGCTGCGGCATGATCGTGCATACCCTGGGGGGCAACATCGTCAACATCGAGGGCGATCCTGATCATCCGATCAACGAGGGCTCGCTCTGCCCCAAGGGTTCCTCGGTCTACCAACTGCGCGACAACAAAGCCCGCGTCACCACACCGATGTATCGTGCCGCAGGTGCCAGTGAATGGAAGGCTGTTTCCTGGGACTGGGCGCTGGACGAAATCGCCCTGAAGGTCAAAAAAACGCGCGACACATCATTCATCGCCACTTCTAAAATCAAGATCAAGGAAAAGGTCGGCGCTGTTGAAGTCGATAAAGAGATCGAAGCCGTCGTCAACCGTACTATGGGTATGGCCTCGGTTGGTAGCGCTGCGCTGGACAATGAAGAGTGTTACCTGTACCAAAAATTCTTAAGGGGGTTAGGCCTGGTGTATATTGAACATCAGGCCCGCATTTGACACAGCGCAACAGTTGCGGCTCTGGCAGAGTCGTTCGGACGCGGTGCAATGACGAACCACTGGATAGATTTCAAGAATGCTGACGTAATCCTCATCATGGGGGCAAACCCCGCTGAAAACCACCCGGTCTCCTTCCGCTGGATCATGAAGGCCAAAGATGCCGGTGCAAAAGTAATCTGTGTAGACCCCCGCTTTACCCGCAGTGCGGCCAAGTCGGATCTGTACGCTCCGCTCCGCTCAGGCACCGATATCGCCTTTCTGGGCGGCCTGATCAATTATATCGTTCAGAACAAACTCTACTTTGAGCAGTACGTGCGGGATTACACCAACTCCGCCTATCTGGTCAGCGGCGATTTCAAGATGCCAGGCGAACTGGCCGGCC
>CAIRND010000164.1 GCA_903879825.1 uncultured Geobacteraceae bacterium | reverse complement strand
TACAGCTGACCGTAAACGTGTCATCGAATTCTGCAGGATTCTACAGGAACAGGAAATTAACATCCTCTGGAACTGTCAGTCGCGAGTCACTGCGATTGATAAAGAGCTGGTAATTCAAATGAAACAGGCCGGATGCGAATGCATACAGCTCGGAGTTGAATCCGGTTCGCTAGACATTCTACGTCAACTCGGCAAGAACATCGCTCCAGCGAACATAGAGGATGCCTGCAGGCTCATCAGAGAAACGGGAATCAATCTTTCAGTTTTCCTTATCAGCGATGTCCCTGAGGAAACCAAACACGACATCCAACAAACAATAGAGCTTATACGCCACATCCGTCCTGATGACGGTTATGTCTCGCCACTTGCCTATTATCCAGGCACCCAGCTCTATAAAAACGCAGTGGCAGCCGGCAAAACCTCGCACAATATATTTTCAGGCTCACCGCAATCCGCACTCTATGTTGCAGCCACACGTAGCACTTATTCAACCCGCCTCCTGAAAGAGCTGGCGAAAAATCAGCAGAAGGATCCTGATCGCTTCAGACGGCAGAAGAGTGATCTTGGATACTGTTATACAACCAATGTGATAGCAGGAGAGTGGTACCGGCAACAGGGTGAGGACGATAAAGCCGAAAAGGAATTAAGAGAGATTACCATTGTGCAGCCTGCCAATCCCTGGGGGTGGTTTCTTCTGGGAGATCTGTATTCATCACAGGGAAGAACTAAAAAAGGGAATGATTGTTATGCAAAGGTCCTGAACATTGTTCCTGAGCATGGTCCATCTAAATTGGCACTGACTGCACCATAAAAAACGGGGGCATTTGCATGCCCCCGCCACAGTACTGAATGTCTGAAAAATTACTTAACGATCCTGATACCAGGAACGAAGAGAATTTTTTCAAAGGTTCTGTTCAAAGTTTTGCTCTGAAAATTAACCATTGGTGGTGCTTCTGGGTATTCAATCTTGTCACCTTTTGCAACCTTGATTTCAGGCAGTGCCAACCAGACTTTTTCGCCTTTTTCGCCAGCTGCTTCCACATACGTGTAACCGCCGGAGTTCATTGTCTGGCTAACTGTTGCTTTTTTACCGGCTCCAGCAGGAACTTCCTGAGCTTTCATACCGGCGTGTGGGTCACCACCAGGAGCTACGGCACCTGGTGCTCCAGGCTGTGCGCCCTGTGTCTGACCTTGTGGTGCTGCTGGGGCTTCTGTCTTTGGCTTGTCTTTGCACCCTGCAAGGGCGAGAGCGGCAATACTGAGAACTACGAGAGCTGTTTTTTTCACTGCGACCTCCTGAATTTTAATATTTTACTTTACTATCATAATAAGACTGTTTTTTCCTAGAAAAATATACTAACAGCCGAAAATATAACATTATTTTCAATCAGCCCTGCCATCATACAATCCTTAACTATTGAGATTTATTGCCATTACCAACTGCAGCCGAGGAGTTTATGGATTCATACAACGCGATCTGCTCCGCAATTGAAAGCTTACGACGGCAGCTTTTTGTGCTGTTCAAACAAAGTTGACATCGACTATCCGAACACCACTGGCAGCAGATGCAATCCGGGCAGGGGTGCTTTTTTGCAACGTCATCAGGCATTATTAATAGGCCACATTTCTTTTAACTGCATTTCCTTCGAGAAGCTGCACAAACGCCTTGCCGCTGTCGGCATTTACGAGAAGATAGCGCGGTAATTTCATAATCGAGTCCGATGCAGTAGCGTGGCGGCGCTCTATGGTAAAGGTGGCGCCATAGCCAGACTCTGCTGCTTTACTCAGCAGATAGTCGTCATAGATCCCAAAAGGCCAGGCCAGCATATCAACCTTTGACGCCAATTCTGTTTCCAAACGAGTCTTTGATTTTTTCAATTGCGTCATAACGAGAGCCTCCAAAGCCGGCTTACTCAGTTTTTTGCGCTCTTTCTTGAAATTTGGATGCCAGTAGGTGTGAGATTGAATATCAAAGAGGCCGGTTTTGGTAAGCTCCCGCATCTGGTCCCACGTCATGGCATACTTTGCATTGGATATTGCTGACGGATATGCAAAGATTGTCACCGGGAAACGATATTTTTTTATAATCGGCAGCATATCACTGTAAACTGACTTATGTGCATCGTCTTCTACAATAACGACCGACTTGGGCCCCGGAGCAGGGACCTTACCCCGATAATGGTCAACAAGTTGCCGCAGGGGAATCACTTTATAACCGTTATCATGCAGATACTTCATCTGCGCTTCAAAAACCGGAGTAGTTGTAGTCATGCCGTCAGCAACGGTTGCTCCAAAGCGATGATATAATAGGATGGGCACCCGGAATGATTCGGCTGCGTAGCTTGAAAGTGGCGACAGGAATACGAGTATTACTAATAACAGGCGAATAATAGAGCGGTTCATATAATCCTTTTCCTCAGTCAGCCTCTCACTATAAAAACGGAGCAGGCCGCGTTGCTGGCAACTTTATGGGAGACACTCCCCTTGATGCGGCGCTGGATAAACCCCTTGCCGGAACTTCCAATAACGATCACGTCGATTTCTTCACGCTTGGCAATAGAAATGATTTTGTCAGCCGGATCACCGTACTCAACAATCATCTCCAACAGTACATCGTGCTCTGCAGCACACTTTTCGATCACATAGAAAATCCGTTCCCGCAGTTCATCCCATTTTTTCGTTTCTGTCATAGGAGCCGCTGGCACAAAGTCTGTGTAGGTGGATGTAGGTGCATTTGGCAGCACAAGCAAAGCATAGATTCGACTTTTAAACTGGCTCTGATTTCCGGCCGCAAGCCGAACAGCTTCCTCAGCCGCCTTGTCTGACTGTGGTGAGCCATCAATTGCCACAAGTATTTTTTTACGTAAGTTCAACATAGCAGCCTCAGCCGTGTTTTATATACGGACTATCAGAGTAGATATTTTGTAGCATCTGGGATTTAAATATAAAGCAATTTTTCGTACTTGACAATTGTAAAACAATATTCTAACATTTCGTAAAATTGTTACAAAAGTGGCACATTTGGCTTGTTTATAAATTAACAGTTGCATTTTGATAGGTTGCGTATCACTTCCTATTACACTCGCTCATAAAAAGGACTCATCCCATGGCTAAAAAAGAAAAATCGGAATATCTCATACAGGCAGTCTCCCATGCGCTCGACCTTTTGGAACAGTTTCATGGGGATGTTGATGAACTTGGTGTCACTGAACTAAGCAAACGCTTGAAACTCCATAAAAATAACGTTTTCAGGCTGCTTGCAACACTTGAATCACGTAGCTACATTGAACAAAATAAAGTAACGGAAAACTACCGTCTCGGCCTTAAAACCCTTGAGCTCGGGCAGACTTTCATCAAGCAAATGGGCTTGCTACGCCAGTCGAAGCCGGTACTCGAAGCATTGGTTGCCGAATGCAACGAGACTACCTACGTTTCAATTCTCAAAGATTTCAACATTGTTTATCTTGATGTAGTCGAAACGGCCATGACAGTGAGAGTTGTTCCCCGGGTAGGTTCAAGACTGCCGGCTTACTGTACTGCTGCTGGCAAAGTCCAGGTTGCCTACATGAGTGACGAGGAGCTTGAGACATATCTTCCCTCTAAAGAGTTAAAGAGCTACACCCCTAACACCATAACTGACCGTGACACCCTAAAAAAACAGCTAAAGTTGATTGCTGCTCAGGGATACGCTTTCGACAATGAAGAGTTGGATACCGGAGTTAAATGTGTCAGCGCCCCGATCCGTGATTACACCCGCCGCATTATAGGTGCGGTAAGCATTTCCGGACCGTCAATGCGTTTCTCTGACGAACGCATTAAAAGTGAGCTTATACCACTTGTGTTGAAAGCGGGTGAGGAAATTTCCACCAAGCTCGGCTTCCAAAAGTAATCGTTTTTTTACAGTTTTTCTTAAGGGCGGCTTTCGAGCCGCCTTTTTTTATGAGTTCCCGGCCATCATCAACGGTGTAACGAAGCTTTTTCTATGCAGAAGGAAATGAACATGTTGATCTACAAAGTTGTTGAAATTTGTTCCGTTACAGAAGATGAGATCGAAGAGACCCTAAACAGCTGGTGCTCCAAAGGGTGGCATTTCGATGGACTCCAGTTTGCCATGCGCGAATCAAGCAAACGGCCGGCAATGGCTTTTGCACTTTTTACACGAGAATCCCCTCCGGAGATGACACACAATGAGCTCTAAAGACATCCTTTATCTGGTCGATGGTTCTTCTTACATCTACCGTGCCTATTTTGCTATCCGCCACCTTTCTTCGCCCAGCGGCTTTCCCACCAACGCCATTTACGGCTTTATCCAGATGCTGCTCAAGCTGCTAAAAGATTACAATCCGCACCATGTGGCGGTTGTCTTTGATGCTGGTCGCACAACATTTCGCACTGAAATGTACCCTGACTATAAAGCAAATCGTGTTGCCATGCCGGATGACCTGCGTGTGCAGATGGGACCGATTCGCGAGGTGGTACGAGCATTCAACATACCAACACTGGAATTGCAGGGATATGAGGCTGATGACATCATCGGCGCTCTGGCCGGGCGGTTTGCAGAGCAAGGCGGCCGTGTGGTGGTAGTTACCGGCGATAAAGACCTGATGCAGATTGTCACCGATCAGGTCACCCTGCTCGACACAATGAAGGGCAAGGAGTCGGGAATTGCTGACGTGATTGAGCGTTTCGGTGTCCCTCCCGAGCTGGTAATTGATATTTTAGGGCTTGCGGGTGACTCATCTGACAATATCCCAGGGGTACCGGGAATCGGCGAAAAGACAGCAACAAAACTGATTCTGGAGTTCGGTTCACTTGATCAGTTACTGGCGCGGGCAGATGAGGTCAAAGGGAAAATTGGCGAGAAGTTACGTGAATTTAGCGAACAGGCGCTGCTGTCGCGGCGTTTGGCCACAATTGAGCTCAATGTACCGATGGAAGTGGACCTAAAAACACTCGCGGCACAGGAGCCGGATCAGGAAACCTTGAATGCCTTTTTCAAAAAGTACGGATTCACCTCTCTGATAAAAGAAATAACCGCAACTGCGACCCTTTCTACCGAGAGTTATTATATAGTCACGACAACAGATAGTCTTGAGACTCTCGCGGCGAAGCTGGAACAAGCGGGCGAGTTTGCCATCGACCTGGAGACCACCAGTCTTGACCCGAGACTGGCTAAAATTGTGGGGCTATCATTCTCCTTTCGAGATCATGAAGCATTCTACATCCCCGTGGGTCACGTTATTTCCGGTAGCTCAGTTATCCACCACAGTTCTCCACCTTCAAACGAGTGGGAAGATACGATTAATGGTCAGTCAGGTTTTGACTTCGCTCAGCCAAAGTGCACTCTGCACGCAGACCAGGCTGGCGCGATTGATCAACTCCGTACAACTGAAGGCCAACTCCCCTACCACGAAGTTATTGACCGCCTGCAGCCTCTTCTGGAGAATCCGGCCCTGCGCAAAGTCGGGCAGAATATTAAATTTGACATGCAGGTACTCGCCAATAACGGCATCAGACTGGCCGGCATCTGGTTTGACACCATGCTGGCTTCATATTTACTCAATCCGACACGCCATGGACATGGCTTGGATGCCTTGGCACAGGAGCATCTTAATCACCGTATGATCAGTTTCAGTGATGTTGCCGGTAGTGGTAAAAATCAAAAGAACTTTGCCGAAGTTGAGCTGAACATTGCTGCGCGCTATGCGGCAGAAGATGCAGATGCCACATGGTTACTCCGACAGAAATTTGAACCGCTCCTTGTGGCTGGCGAGCATGTCAACCTCTTTCGTTCGGTTGAAATGCCTCTTGTGCCAATTTTGGCGGCTATGGAAAATCATGGTGTCCTTCTCGACTGCTCACTTCTCAACGAACTTTCAGCTGATTTTGCCGGACAAATGAAGACCC
>CAIRND010000163.1 GCA_903879825.1 uncultured Geobacteraceae bacterium | reverse complement strand
CCCGCGCCGGTTAATCCGGTACACGCCCCGGTGTTAAAACCGGTTGTTGATGCGGATGGTACCGCCGGGTCAGCGGTGACCATATCCGGAACAGCCGCTGCCAGCGCCACCGTCAAAATTTATGACGGCAGCACACTTTTGGCGACGGTAACTGCCGACGCCCAGGGGGCGTTTACCTACGCCGCCCCCACTACCGCTGCGGGCAGTCACAGTATTACCGCGACCGCGACGACAACGGTCGGAACCAGCCCGATCTCCGCCGGTATGTTCTTCGTAAACGGCAAGGTATCGGATGGCCCTCTGAGTAATGCCGTTATCTATAATGATGTGAATGGCAACCATCAGAAGGATGCGGGTGAACAGATCGCTGCCACGTCTGATGCCAACGGGAATTTCTTTTTTGCTACAAACACAGACCCTTCCACGATTAAGCTTGGCGCAATGGCGGGTTCTGAAGTTCAGACTGCCGTGCCAAATTTGCTGCAATTATCAGCTCCCGTTGGATATTTCGTACTGAGTCCACTTTCCACACTGATAGAAAGAGTTGCTGCCCAATCAGGTGTCGCTTCGGTTGCGCAGGCTGAACTTCTGGTTGAACAGGCGCTGAAGCTTGATGCTCTGGACTACAAAACGGCAGATATCAGCAGCATAATTGACGCGAACAAGATCGCGTCAATAGTTGCCGCAGCAGCTATCCTTGCCCCTGGCAGTGATGCTGGCAGCGCACTTTTCTTTGATACGCTTGCCCAAAAAATTGCCGCCACTACACCCGTTAGCACCACACAGGATCAAGTCAATACACTGATCAGGACTGCCCTTACCGCTGCCGGCGGTACCACCGCTGCAGAAGGTGTCTATGATGCCACAGCCGCTGCTATCGCCGCCGCTGTTACCAGCGCGAACATATCCGGAATTATGGCTTCGGTACAGATGTCCGAGGTGACACCGGCCACACTTGCGAGCCTTACCGATGCACAGCTTGGTGCACTTACCAAAGCGCAAATCGCTGGCCTTGCCTCCGCTGCTGGCGGCCTTGCAGCTTTAAGCGCCACCCAGATAGCTGCCGTCGGTACCGATATCGATGCGCTCAGTGCTACCCAAGCTGCAGCACTGACAGATGTACAGCTTGCCGGGTTGTCTGCGGCCCAGATATATGCACTTGCCGCTGTTGGTGACCTTGTCAATCTGACAGCCACCCAGATCGGCGCAATCGGTGCCGACATAGTTGGTGCTACCCCTGCCCAGTTTGCCGGTTTAAGCGATGCTCAGCTGGCCGGACTAAGCGAAGCTCAACTAAATTCCCTTGCCGCAGATGGAGATTTTGTCTATTTGACCGCTCTTCAGATGGCCGTGCTTGGTAGCGCCATTACTGGCGTTACCCCTGCCCAGTTGGCCACCCTTACCAACTCCCAGTTGGGAGGTTTAACCGCACTTCAGATAGGCGCGCTTGCCGGGAACGGTGACCTTGCCGCCCTGAGCGCCGCTCAGATAGGCGCTATCGGTGATCACATCGCCGCCATCAGCCCTGCCCAGTGTGCCGCTCTGAGCAATATCCAGCTAGGCGGCCTTTCCGCAGCTCAGATAGGCGCGCTTGCCACCGACGGTGACCTTGCCACCCTGAGCGCACCCCAGATTAATGCTATCGGCATGAACATCGCCGGACTCAACGCCTCTCAGACGGCCGCTTTGACCGACGTCCAACTGGGCGCCCTTTTAGAATCACAGGTATACGCACTTGCCGGACATGACGACCTTGCCGCCCTGAGTGCCGCCCAGATAGCCCTGCTCGGCAGCAACATAATTGGCATCAACGCTGGCCAGGCAGCCGGACTGACCGACAGCCAACTTGGTGGCCTTTCCGCAGCGCAGATAGGTGCACTTGCCGGGGATGGCGACCTTGCATCCCTGAGTGCACTCCAGATAACTGCCCTCGGCAGCCACATCACCGGGCTGAATGGTTACCAGCTTGCCGGATTGAACGACAATCAACTTGGTGGCCTCTCCGCAGCCCAGATAGGTGCACTTGCCGGAGATGGCGACCTTGCCTACTTGGGCGCCGTTCAGATAGCCGCTCTTGGCAGCCACATCGTCGGCCTCAGCGTCGCCCAGCTTGCCGGACTGAACGATATTCAGCTGAACGGCCTGAGCAACGCCCAGATAGCCATTATCGACCTTACCTCCCTGACTGCTCATCAGATAGCCACCCTCGGCAGCCACATCACCGGCCTGAGCGCTCTGCAGGTCGCCGGATTGAGCGACATTCAGCTTGGCGGTCTGTCTGTCGGCCAGATTGATGCACTTGCCGGAGATGGCGACCTGGCGAAGCTGTCCGCCGCCCAGATGCACCTGCTTGCCCAGATAGACACTGTCGCGCCGACTTTCACTTCCGGCTCCATCGCAGCAGCGGTCGATGAAAATACTTTGCCGGGTCACCTTGTTTACACCGCTACCACAAATGATAGGACCGGTGGCGTCATCTTTAACCTGGAAACCACATCCGGCGATAGTGGCGCCTTTTCCATAGACCATGCCACTGGCGCAGTCACACTGATTGGTAGCCCCGATTTTGAAACAAAGGCTAACTACAGCTTTACCATCGGTGCCACTGATATATTTGGCAACCAGAGCGGCCAGACGGTCACCCTTGTTATTAACGATCTGGACGAAATTGCTCCGGACCCACCAACAATTAATTTAGTCGCCGGGAACGACATCATTGACGCCTCTGAAGTTTCATCCGCCATCAGCGGCAGCTGTGAAGATCATGCCACTGTTGCCGTTACGATCGCCGGCACTGTCCATGCTGCCACCGTTGATGGCACTACCTGGAGTTATATCCTTGAGGCCTCTGACATCAGCGCCATGGGGGAGGGGGCGGAAACGATCACCGCAACCCAGAGCGATGCCGCAGGAAACACCAGCCTGGCCGCCAGCCATACTATTACGGTGGATACGACAAGCCCCGTCGTGGCCGCGCTCGTTCCTGATGTCACCGGTGTTGCTAAATCAGTCGCTAAGGTCAGCAGCGCCATAGATGCCACACATGATTTTACGATGTACGATACGACCGTGCATTACCTGTTATCAGCGGCGCCGGTGGATTATCTGACTGAGGCGGCGAAGCTGCATATCCAGATAATGCCGGTGCTGTAGGTAAAAGTAATCAAGGTCTCAGTGCTTGCAGAGAACATATTTTTTAAGATAAGGAGAAACGCTGTTGATTGATTCTGGTTTGATATCACTATTAATGATTGCCGGATTTCACGGTATTGCCGCAGACGAGGCTCAGTTTACCCATGAATTCGGTGATGGGCCGTTTACTAATGAAAAACTGCTGCTGGCGGCCAAAATGCTGGGGATGAAAGCCCGGCTGGTAACCCAGCCTCGTGCCCGGTTGAGCCGCGCCCCCCTGCCGGCCATTGCAGTGGATAACGACGGTGAGTTTTTCATATTGGCAAAGTATGACCAGGGGAGTGCCGGTGACGACGGGACATATTCTGATGCGACTGCCAGGTTACTGGTGCAAAAACCGGGTGATCCGCCAGCGATTTTGACCATGGATGAATTTCTGGAGCGTTGGTCGGGACAGCTGATATTTCTCACCTCAAAGGCCAGTTATGCCGGTGCCATGGCCAACTTTGATTTTACCTGGTTTATTCCGGCGGTGATCAAATACAGAAGATTACTGGGTGAAGTGCTGCTGGCTTCGCTATTGCTCCAGTTGATAGCTTTGGCAACACCGATGTTTTTTCAGGTCGTGATGGACAAGGTGCTGGTAAATCACGCCATGAAAACACTCAACGTGATTGCCATCGGTTTGCTGGCGGCGACTTTCTTTGAAGCCATACTGACCGGAATCCGCACCTATGTATTTGCTAATACAAGCAGTAAGATAGATGTCGAATTGGGGGCCCGGCTCTTTAGGCATCTGCTGAACCTTCCTGTTGCCTATTTTCAGGCCCGCAGAGTTGGTGATTCAGTTGCCCGTATCCGCGAGCTGGAAAATATCCGCAGTTTTCTTACTGGCAACGCTATTACTGTGGTTCTTGATCTGCTGTTTTCATTTGTGTTCCTGATTGTCATGTATTGGTACAGCCCGAAACTGACGCTGATAGTTGTGATTTCTATCCCTTTTTATATCGCAATATCAATGGTTTTTACGCCGATAATTCGAGCGAGACTTGAAGTGAAGTTTAACCGCGGTGCTGAAAATCAATCGTTTCTGGTGGAGACCATCAGCGGCATCGATACGGTTAAAGCTATGGCCGTTGAACCTCGCTGGGTTCATAAGTGGGAACAGCAACTGGCGGCATATGTCGCCTCATCCCTGTCGGTAAATAATGTCGGTATGCTGGCCGGCGGCGGCGTAAATCTTATCAGCAAGATTGTCACGGTCGCCATCATGTGGTTTGGAGCGGAGCTTGTTATTGATAATAAACTGACCGTTGGCGAGTTGGTTGCGTTCAATATGCTTTCAGGCCATGTGGCGACACCTATTCTCCGTCTGGCGCAGCTCTGGAACGATTTTCAGCAGGTCGGCATCTCCATGAACCGACTTGGCGATATTCTTAATGCCAAAACGGAACTTGTCGGCCAAAAGACCCGTATTCCCCGCATCGAAGGATGTATCGAATTTGATCAGGTCTCTTTTCGCTATCGTCCTGATACTCCCGATGTTATCCGCTCTGTTTCAGCATTTATCGCCCCCGGTGAGGTGATCGGCATTGTCGGCAGATCCGGTTCCGGCAAATCAACCCTGACCAAGCTTGTGCAGCGCCTCTATGTCCCTGATCGTGGGCGGGTGCTGGTTGACGGCCATGATATCGGCATTATGGATACAACCTCGTTGCGCCATCAGGTCGGTATGGTTTTGCAGGAAAACATGCTGTTTAATCGAAGTATCCGGGACAATATTGCCGTTGCCAATCCAGCGTTGCCGATTGAGGCCGTTATTCAGGCGGCAAAACTCTCCGGCGCACATGAATTTATCTGCGAATTACCCGAAGGATACGATTCCATGGTGGGCGAACATGGCACCGGGTTGTCGGGTGGACAACGGCAACGTATCGCCATTGCCCGCGCCCTGATCACAAATCCGCGAATTCTGATATTCGATGAGGCGACCAGTGCTCTTGATTATGAATCAGAAAAGATCATTCAGGATAATATGCGCCAGATCTGCGCCGGGAGAACCGTTATTATTATCGCCCACCGATTGTCTGCCGTTCGGGATGCCAACCGTATCCTTGTTATGGAACGGGGCCAGATTGTGGAGGAGGGGAGCCATGATGAGCTGCTTAAGAATCCTTCGGGGATCTACAGCCATTTATATCGCCTGCAGCAGGGGGGAGAGATGCCTCCGGCGGCTGCCAACGCGGTGGTGGTCAGCAAGAGCAATTATTCAACGTATAATTCTAAAGGTGGCACTGTATGAGTTTCAAACATCGGAAAGAGGCCCTTACTGAGCTGGTGGAGCGCTATAGAGCGAATTTTTCCCATCATTGGGAACACCGTCACGAGTTTAAAGAAAAACTGTTAACCGCCCATGAAGCCGAGTTTTTGCCGGCTGCGTTATCTCTGCAGGAAAAACCGGTGTCACCGGCGGCGCGCTTCTTTGCAAAAGTTATCATGGCTCTTGTGGTTGTGCTGCTTGTCTGGTCGATTTTCGGAAAGGTGGATATTGTTGTCAATGCCACCGGGAAAATTATTCCGAGCGGCAATAGCAAATCGGTTGCTTCTGTCGATGTGGCCAAAGTATTGGCGTTACATGTGCGTGAAGGGCAGCAGGTGAAAGCGGGCGATGTGCTGATAGATCTGGACAGCAGTACCTCCGATGCAGAGCGGGATAAGGCGGTTGGTGATTACACCATGTCTGTTCTGCAAAAAGAGAGTGCCCACGCCCTTATTAACGCAGTTGATAAAGGTATGCCGCCACAGCTCCCCCCGATACATGACGTCCCGGCGGCACAATGGCTTGCGGAGAAACAGCACCTGGAAGCCCAGTATTCGGATTTTACTGCCAAGCTGAAACGACTTGATGGCGAAATTGCGCATTATGCTGAAGAGCTGAAATTGGCCACTAAGCGCGCGTCCGATTATAAGGAGCTTTCTCTCAACCACGACGTTTCAGAGCATGCCTGGATGGAAAAAGAACAGGCGCGCATCACCCTTGCCGGACAGATTGTGGATGGAAATAATCAGCGCGCCGCTATGATTACCGAAGCCACACGAACCGCTCACGAACAGCTGCTGAGCGGCAGTAAATCGGCGGCCGCTTCACAACAAGACGCGCTAAAAGCTAATTCATTCAGTAAGATGAAGAAGCTTACCTCATCTGTTGATGGAACGGTGCAGCAATTAAATGCTCATACCGTTGGCGGAGTTGTTGCGGCGGCGACACCTATTATGCTGATAGTCCCCCACGGTGCCCAGGTCGAGATTGAGGCGTTTTTGGAAAACAAGGATGTCGGCTTTGTGATTGAGGGTCAAAGCGTGGCTATTAAGATTGACGCCTATGATTTTACCAAATACGGCACCATTGCCGGGAAAGTTATTCATGTTTCGCGCGATGCCGTTGCGGACGAAAAAAAAGGTCTGCTCTATTCAACGAGAATCATGCTGGAAAAATCTACTATTGACGTCGGCGGCAAGAAGATGAACCTGTCCCCCGGTATGTCGGTAAATGTTGAAATCAGGACCGGGGAGCGCCGTATTATTGAATATATTCTTAGTCCACTTGTGCGACATAAAAGGGAAAGCCTGAATGAGCGATAGGCGCAAGCGAAACATAGCCGCAAGAAATAACAGCTGTCTGCGGGAAAAAGGGCGAAAAAGCAGCGCAACTATTTTCAAGCGTCTGCTGCAGCAGTTGATGGTCTGTTATGTGCTGTTTTTTACAACGTCTGCGTTTGCCTTCGATTTTGCAGCGCCGTTTGTTGATCCGCTCTTCTCGGTGCCTGACATTATTACATCCGGCGTTTCGTTGCCGGGAGACAGCAAGCCTGCGCCATGCCCGGCCACAAAAGATTTTTCACGCCCGTTGGCGCTGGGCGAATCGGTGGATCTGGCACTGTGCAATAATCCGCAAATTAAAGGGGCGTGGGCGGCCATAAAGGTTCAGGCGGGGGCGGTCGGTGAAGCGCGGTCAGCGTATCTTCCCACGGTGTCGGGTACCATTAATTTTCTGAGAACCAATACGGATTATCCCGGTTCAGCGTTTCCTTCCACCTCCAAGGAAGGCAGTACGCTCTACGCCACCATTGGTTTGCGCCTCTTTGATTTTGGTACACGGGATTCAAATCTGCAATCATCCAACCATCTTTTGGTCTCTGCGGCGGCACATCATAATGCGATACTGCAGAAAACATTGGCAAATGTTGTTCAGGCCTATTTTGATGCCCATACGGCAAAGGCGACGTTGCAGGCAAAAAAACAAAATGAAACGATCGCCAAAAATATTCTCGTCGCCTCGCTGCGCAGGGAAAAACTGGGTGCGGGAGATATGAGCGAATCATTGCAGGCCACAACGACTGCGGTTAAGGCTGCCCTTGAAAGAAGCAGGGCACATGCTGCTTACCAAAAATCGCTGTCTGTGCTGCTATTTACCATGGGTGTGCCGCTGCAGACGCGGGTCATTTTGTCTGAAGATTTAACGGCCAAGGGGAAAGATGAATCTCTCAGTCTGGATGAATGGTTGAAAACTGCGGCGAAGTCACATCCAGCAATCGCTTCTGCCCGTGAGCAATTTGAAGCATCCCGGCATAGAGTCGCGTCTGCGCGTTCGGAAAGCTATCCAACCGTTGATGTCTCCGCCAATTTTTATCAAAATGGTTATCCGGGGCAGGACATATCCTCGACAAAGTCTCAGGCAAATACGATTGGTCTTTATATGACATTTCCCTTTTTCAACGGTTTCTCCCGCACGTATAAGATCCGTAGCGCCGAGGCCCAGGCAGAGCAGTATAAAGCCGAATTGCAGGATTCCGAATATAATATTCTGCTTGAGGTTGTCAAAGCGTATGAGGATGCCGCCGCTTCCGTACAAAACTTGCAGGATTCGGATACGCTGGTGAGCGTTGCAGAGAATGCGCTTGATACCGTGCAGAGGAAATATGAAAAAGGCGCTGCCAATATTGTGGAAATTCTCAATACACAATCGGCGTTGTCCGATGCCCGGCAAGAGCGCATCCGCAGTCTGGCGGAGTGGCATTCATCCCGGCTGCGCCTATTGGCAAATGTTGGGGTAATGGGGCGTAATACGGTGATTCAATGAATAATTGAAACGTTGGGCACAGACAAACTTTTGTAACAACACCGGATGTAAGAAACCCCCGTCCAGGCGTGCCTGACGGGGGTTTCTGCTTGCCATTATCTGATACATAGGATACCCCTAATGCGAATCGGCCCGGTATCGCACGGCAGATATTCTCCCCTCTAAGGAAATAATAGTATGAAAACTGTGGGTAAACATCTCAAAGGGACGTTTCTTGCCGGGATTTTCATTGTCATTCCATTTGGAATTACGATCTTCATCCTCAAGTTTCTTTTTAATTTTGCAGACGGAATACTGGGCAGCTATCTGGATAGTTTGATGCTGTTCTCTGGCAGAAGCGGGGAGCATATCCCCGGCATCGGCATGATCACCGCTGTCGTGGTAGTCTATCTGGCCGGTTTGGTGGCTACTAACGTTCTTGGGAGACGATTACTGAAGCTGAGCGATGATCTGATGACGCGCATACCGTTGGTAAAGTCTATTTATAGCTCCAGCAAACAGCTGATCAAGGTCTTCCGGGAAGGTGGTAATTCCTATCGGCGCGCGGTTTTTGTCGAGTGGCCTCGTCCCGGTGTCCGCGCGATTGGATTTGTGACCGCTGAAGTGGAACGGGAGGGGGAACAGTTTGTGGTCGTCTACATACCGACTATGCCGAACCCGACGTCTGGCTTTGCGCTCTGGTTCCGTGAGTGCGAGGTGTATGATAGCGGCATGACGATTGAAGATGCGGTAAAGTTTGTGGTTTCGGGTGGAGTGGTTCTCCCGGCAGGAGATTTTAATTGCAAATAGTATTCGGTATTGACTTTGGAACAACCAACTCTGCCCTTTCGGTTTACAGGGATGGTGCGGTTGAGGTGGTTGCAGTGGATGGCGAGGACGGTGCCGGGGCACTCATGCGCTCGGTGCTCTATTTCACCGAGGAAAACGAGATTTTTGCCGGGCACGAAGCCATTCAGCATTACGTCAGTGATGGCGCTGCCGGGCGTTTTATGCAGTCGATCAAAACATTTTTGCCGAACACCAGTTTTGTCAGTACGGAGGTGTTTGGAAAACGGTACACAATTGATGATCTTGTGGCGATCATCCTCAGAAAAATCAAAGCACGCGGAGAAGCGCATGTCGGCTGCCAGGTAAACAGTGTGGTGCTGGGGCGTCCGGTGGTGTTCTCGACGGATGCCGCCAAAGATGCCGTAGCCCAGCAACGCCTGGAAAAAGCGGCCCGCATAGCCGGATTTAAGAATATCTGGTTCCAGTATGAACCGGTTGCGGCGGCGCTGGCCTTTGAAGAAACGCTGCAGGCTGGAGAGGAACGGACAGTCTTTATTGGAGATTTTGGTGGTGGCACATCCGATTTCACCATTATCCGCGTTAAAGGGGGAGCCTTTGCCCGCTCTGACCGGCGCAGTGATGTGCTTTCGCTTGGTGGCGTTTATGTGGCAGGGGACAAGTTCGATTCGCAGATCATGTGGGACAAGGTGGCGCACTATTTTGGACGCTATGCCCGTTACAAAACTATGGGCAAGGAAGAGTGGAACAGTATCCCCAAGAGCATCATCTATACCCTCTGCCAGTGGCACCGCATTCCGTTGTTGCGGGCGCGTAAGACGAGAGAACTTATCCGGGTGATAAAAGGCGCGACCGACGACCGCCAGGCGATCGAACATCTTGAGAACATTATCAACGATAATTACGGATTTTTTCTGTTTCAGGCCATTGAAAAGGCCAAGTGCGACCTGTCAGGCCAGAAACAGAGCCTTATCTACTTCGAGGATCGTGATCTCTGTATCAACGAGGATATCAGCACGACTGAGTTTGAGTCGCTCAATGCGGAAAATTTCCAGCAGATAGCAGAT
>CAIRND010000162.1 GCA_903879825.1 uncultured Geobacteraceae bacterium | reverse complement strand
TTTCAGGCTTGGAAGAGGGCATCCGTGAACTCCTGCGGATCAAAATCGCGTAGATCATCGATAGATTCACCGACGCCGATATATCGAACCGGCAGGGCAAATTCGTGGCTGACCGCGACCACAATCCCGCCCTTGGCCGTACCATCCAATTTGGTCAGCGCCAACCCGGTGACACCGGCGGACTCCTTAAATATTCGGGCCTGAGAAACGGCATTCTGCCCCGTTGCGGCATCCAGCACCAGCAAAGTTTCGTGCGGAGCCCCCGGAATCTCCCGGTCAATGACGCGGCGGATTTTCTTCATCTCCTCCATCAGGTTGACTTTGGTATGCAGACGACCCGCAGTGTCAATAATCAGAATATCAACGTCGCGTGCGACGGCAGCTTTACAGGCATCAAAGACGACAGCAGACGGGTCGGCACCTTCTTTATGCCGGATCACATCAACGCCGGAGCGATCGCCCCAGGCGATCAGCTGTTCGGCGGCAGCAGCCCGGAACGTATCAGCTGCCGCAAGCAGCACTTTATTCCCGGCGGCCGAAAAGCGTGAGGCAAGCTTGCCAATAGTAGTGGTTTTACCCACGCCGTTGACACCGATCACCAGCAGCACAAACGGTCTCTGACTGCTGATATCAAGTGGCCGGTGGTGAGCGGTCAGACGGGAGAGGATTTCCTCTTTCAACGCTCCACGCAGCGCCTCGCCATCTTTCAACTCGTTGCGGCCCAGTCGCTGTTCCAGCGTACGGATCAGTTCCACCGTGGTCTTGACGCCGATATCCGAGGTTATCAAAATCTCTTCCAGCTCTTCGAGCGTATCGGCATCAATCGTTTTCTTACCCAGAATCAGCGTATCAATGCGCCCTACCAGACCATCCTTGGTTTTTTTGAGACCTGATTTCAGCCGTTCAAAAAAGCTCGGTTTCGCCTGTGTTTCCGGCACAGCCGGCACCGGCGCTGTCTCAGGTGTTTGTGGCACAATTGGTTCGGCTACCGTCTCAGAAACAACCATTTCTTGAGGGACGGATAGCGTTTCGGTAGTTTCAGTTCCGGTAATTTTATCGATCAGGCCTCTAAAAAACCCTTTTTTCTCAGTCGGTTCCATCAAATCTCCCTTTTCAGTTCACTAATCGCCCTGCGGAAATGGCACAGCGCCTGTGCCACCGGGCAGTTGCGCTTAGCATTCATCACGAGCGAATAATCGTTATTGATACAGCCGACCATCAGATGCCCCCCGCTGGAGGTAATGACAAGCTCTTCCACTTCGCCAATCTGCACCGCGCTCTGCTTTTTTTTTAGATGCCCGAAGATAATACTCTGGTGAGCAGCGATAAAGCGGATATCATACGGATCACAATGGCAATGCTCCATAACCGCTTCGCCCTCCCAATCCACCACAATAGCACCAATCGCCTGAGGCACCTGATCCACCAGGTTTTTCAATATAACTTCCATTGCCATGGCACACCCCTTATTCCAATTCTAAAACAAGAGTGATATCAAGGCGGCGAGGATCGAGGCGACGAAGGCATACATTCAGTATGTTGAGGAGCCGAAGACGAGCCAACGAAGATAGTGCCTTGATTTAGAATTGGTATTAGACGCTAATGTAACCGCACCGACACAACCCGCGACGCCCCCGGCTCTTCCATGGTGATACCGTAGAGAGTGTCGGCCACCTGCATGGTTGCCTTGTTGTGGGTAATGATGATGAATTGCGAAATCGTGCTCATCTCCCTGACCATTTCGTTGAAGCGGCCAATATTGGCATCATCCAGCGGCGCATCAACCTCATCCAGTAAACAGAAAGGGGTTGGCTTGATCAGGAAAATCGAGAAGATCAGCGCTACTGCGGTCAGTGCTTTTTCACCTCCCGAAAGCAGCGTCACATTTTGCAGCTTCTTGCCGGGGGGTTGCACGATGATATCGATGCCGGTCTCCAGCAGATCCTCTTCATCGGTCAGGCGCAGCTCGGCGCGACCACCGCAGAACAGGCGCGGAAAGACCTCCTGAAACTTGGCATTGATAAGGTTGTAGGTTTCCTGAAAACGCTGGCGAGTCGTCCGGTTAATGCGCTGAATGGCCTGTTGCAAGCCGCGCAACGACTCTTCCAGATCATCCTTCTGATTGGTCAGAAAGATGAAGCGCTCTTCCATGCCGGCACACTCTTCAATCGCCATCAGGTTGACTTCGCCCATCTCGTCCAGAGTACGCTGCAGTTCCACCTGCCGCATCCGGCGGGTTGTTTCGTCAAAGTCGGTTATCTCCAGCTTTGCCACCGCATCGACCATGGAAATACGACTCCGCTCCTGCAGAGCCTGTTCCAGATGTTCGGCCTGCATGGATAAGGTCTGAAAACGGAGACTGAGTTCAGACTGGGCCTGACGAACGGCGTCCCCCTCTTCGCGGCTTTTTTTCAGATGCGACTCAATCAGATTCAGTGCCGCGCCCGCTTCTTCAAAACGGGTACGGAGAGCCGCCACGCGCTGTTCCGATTCAAGCTGTTGCCGCACCAGACCTTCCAGCTTTTCGATTGCCGCCTCTATCTCCGCCTGAAGCTGCTGCCGGGCTGCGCCCCCCGTATCAAGTTCCTGCCGGTCGGCAGCCATGCGCCGTACGATCTCTTCGGTACGTTGATTCAAATCCGACAGGGCACGCACACCAGCATCATGCTGTTCCTTGATCGTCGCGGTCTGCACCCGGATGGCGGTTACCGTTTCGCGGACAACGGCCAACTGCTGGCGGCGTGCATCAAGCTCACCCTTCAGGCGTACCGTTTCCTGTTCCAGACCTTTTGAGGCATCACCCGTAGTAATCATCTGATCACCGGCAAGCTTCAGCTCCGTTTCCAGAGCGACCTGCTCTTCAGTGAGGTTTTCCATTTCGAGCGACTGAAGTTCCAGTCGCTCGACAATACGGGCGTTTTCATCACGCACCTGCTGACGATCTTTCAATTGCCCGGTCAGTTTCAACTCCGACTGATGCAACTGCACCCCGCTGTTCTTGAGTTCATCGGCAATTTCCTGACTCTGTCGTCGCAGGTTATCACGCTGGGTACCAAGAGTTGCCGTTTCCTCTTCCAGCCTGACGACGGATATTTCCAGTTCTCGAATTTCGCGTTTCTTGTGGATCAAGCCACTGCCCACCTGCTCGCTGGACCCGCCACTCACAATCCCCCCCTGGGCAACCATATCCCCGGAGCGGGTAACAAAGATCAAGCCGGGATGCTGTCGAGCCAGGCCGAGCGCATCAGCAACGTCATCCACCAGCATGACGTTGGCGAGCAGATTGCTGATTAATCCGGCAAATGACCCTTCCACCTGCACCAGTCCGGCCAGTGCCGTCGTCCCGGTCACGAGCGGTGCAGCTGCCGCCGGGAGCTGAAGCGGAAGAGCGATACCGGCTCTCCCCCCCTTGTGTTCTTTCAAAAAATCTAGCGCCACAATGGCATCACGGTCATCGGAGCAGAGAATGCACTGCAGTCGTTCCGCCAGCGCGGATTCGAGCGCCGCTTCCAATTCTGCGGGCGCCACAATGGCATCGGCCAGTACACCACTGAAACGTGAGCGGAGCCCGGCATCCTTCATCAGGGTGCGCACTCCCTGGCCAAAACCGGCAAACTGCGCTTCCAGCTCTTTCAGCGAATGAAGCCGCGAGGAGCTGCGATTCAACTCATCCCGACGCGACTGCCATGTTTTTTCAACATCTGGCAGTTGTCGCTTCAGCTCTTCCTCCTGACTGCGCAAAGAGGACACATGGGCCCGCCACTCTTCCTGCTCCTGTTGCCCGACAATGATTTCTTTTTCAAGGAGCTCTGCCCGCTGACGCTGCTGTTCATGCCTCTCACCCAACTGCATGGCTTCTCTGGCATGACGATCACGTCGTTCACGGAGCGCAGCCAACCGTTTTTGGGCGTTCTCCAGGCGACTCTTGAACTGGGCTGCTTCAGCCAGAGCGGTAAAAAGCTCACGGCGTCTCTGTTCCAAATCACGATTCAGCTCTTCCTCAGCCCGCTGATGTCCGATCAGTTCCGCTTCAGACCGTTCCAGTTCCGCCTGCATTCCGGCGGCATCAACCGCTCCGGTGTCCCG
>CAIRND010000161.1 GCA_903879825.1 uncultured Geobacteraceae bacterium | reverse complement strand
TCCCTTGGGTGGCAGCGGGATAAAGGCGCTGGTGCGGCGTTTGTATTCCTGGAAATCGGCGCGATCTTCGTAGGGCTTTTCCAGCATAGGGATACCGGAGACTTTCAGGATCAGGAACGTGATGGTCAATGGGCCGATAATTGTCAACCAGCTGCCCGGCAGAGCCAGAGTCATCAGCCAGATCCCCCACCAGAGAGTCACTTCACCGAAGTAGTTGGGGTGGCGGGTATAGCTCCACAGGCCGGAGGTCATCAGTTTACCCTTGTTGGACGGATTGCGGATGAATGTCAGCAGTTGCCAGTCACCAACCGCCTCAAAAATGAAGCCGTATAACCAGATCAACAGACCGAGAAGATCCCGCCACCCCAGCGGTCGTGCGTCTGCCGTGTTGGCAAAGACAATCGGCACGGCCACCAACAGCAGTAACACTCCCTGCAGCATGAAGACCTGCAGGAATGAACGCAGCACGAACCAGCGCCCCCATTCCTCGCGCCACTTCCGGTAGCGCGGATCTTCACCCTTGCCCCGGTTGCGGCTGTGGATGTGCAGGGCCAGGCGCAGCCCCCACAACAGTACCAGAGTCGACACCAAAAGAGCCCGCGGTGAGTAGAGATTTCCGGCGACCAGCGAGACTGCTGCCGCCAGGACGAACCCCAAACCCCAGGCCACATCGGCGATGTCATTGCGCCCCCGGATCTGGGCGGCGATAAACCAGCCGGTCATGTACACGATTACCGATGCTGCGGTAATCTGGAAAATTTGTATCACTCTCCACCCCGCAGGCATGCCGCAATTTCCAATCGAATGGCCTCATAGTCCACGAGCTGCCCAAACCACTCATCGACCGTACTGTCGCATGACAGACTGACAATACCCCCGAGTACCGCGCCGCGATGCGCGTTTTCGCCACCCAGGTTGGTGTTGGCGAGCAGGGCCGCCTTCGGGTCTTTCCGGTATTTGAACGCCAGGTACAAAAGGCCGGGCCAGGAATCACTGATATAGCATGCGGTGGAATACCTGCCACCGACGATTTCCCGGTCTGACCGGGTGCGATCCACCAGGCACGCAAGATCGATATCCATGGTTGTCTGGGCTGCCGCCAGCAGATACCGGTCAGGGGGCTCATCTGCCTTTCGCAGAAGCAGGCCGGCAATAAGAGCGACATACGCGTCACAGATACGGCCGAGGGTCTCATCCGGATGGGTAAGAAAGAGATGTTCCCGGCAGGTAGCCTGCACTGTCGTCATTGCAGTCCCGCGCAATAGATCATTGATGGCCAGCGGCCCGATAGTCACCAATCCGCCCATAGATGGGGTGTCATGGGTATGGGCGCCGCACTGATGGGGGGGCTTTCCGGCGACGAGGTTGGCAAAGAAGCCGCGGTGATATGATTCGGCGTAGGTGTCCCGGTGCCGGGGCGGATCGGCAGTCATGAATTCGATGTAGGATTGCAGAAAGTGGTCACGGTTGTAGCAGCCGTTGTTGGCGATGATGGAACGCAGCAGCAGTCGTGCACAGTGGGCGTTGAGGGTGTTTTCGCCCGCCTGCATCCCATGGTGATAGTGCCGGTTGGCCTGGCCCCACAGGTGCTGTCGACCTTTGAGGATCACTGTACCGATAATCTCCGGGGAGTCGGCCATGCCCCGGTTCTGCCCCGATCGCCCGCCACTGCGGGTGGAATGAAGCGACATGATCGATGAAGGGTGAAATTCCGGCGCAGCCTCGAGCTTATTGATGCCACCGGGAAAAGCCCGCTCAATATCGGCGGTGTCATAGTACCAGTGCACCGGCATCGCCAGGGAGTCGCCGACAAAGAGTGAGGCAAGGGCAGCTGATGCGCGCTGCAGGGATATGGATGGCACAGGAGAGTGGCTTTTTTGCGTTGGTTCCATGGGAGTTCCTTTCATCTTCCCCTGAATTCCAGGAAGGCATGTACAGTCGATAGTCCCCCGTTTGTTCATAGTTTAAAAGTGGAATTCCATGACATTCTGAAAACGTGTCACCAGGTAGATGCTCGCTATCTGCACCCGGAACAGGGCGCAGCTTGGTGACGCGGTGAACTCTGCCAGGTGCGGATGTCGGTTCAGGAATATCGTCAGCCCGGTCTCCAACTCAGCCCCGCTCAATTCTTCGGCACTCCCGAGGATCGTGGCGGCGGCTGCCCGGCTGAAATCGGTCACTTGGTTACTGCGGTTGTCAATCAGGAGCGATACGTGATGATTACCGGCCAGATTGGCCCATTTACGGGTGGCCCGGAGTGTGGCGAAATAAAGCTGACGCAGGTCCGGGGTGATGGCGACCGCCACCAGGCTGGCATAGGGGCCATTGCCGGCGTCAGTGGCCAGTACGGCCAGCGGCTGAACGGCACAGAGTTCCCGGAGAACATCATTGTTTTCAGCGTTGTTGTTCATTGATGTAGCTGCTCCTGCTCCAGAATGCGTTTGATCCTCTGTGCTGCCAGCCTGCAGACCGCCAGGTACGGGGTTGCCGGCAGGGGCACCTCGAACACAACCCGGCAGCGGTGAGGTCCGAGAGGCTCCACCCGGTGCCCGGTAGCCGGAATACCGGCTACCTCCCAGCCCCAACGTTGTCCGGCAACAAATTCCGTGACCCGGAACGGCAGCCAGATGCCGATGATTGTTTGTACCCGACCGGTACTGCCGGGGCCGATGTACTGTTCGGCTGACTCAACGCGGGAGACGGATGGTCCCCATTCCGGCCATCGCGAAGTGTCGGTCAGCAGTTTCCAGGCAGCAGACGCCGGAACCAGTATCTCAACTCCTGTTTCCAGCATGCTTTCCCCGCAGCAACGAGTCAATACCCTCTGCCGGTTGCCATCGTCGCAACTGCAGTAGCAGGTAACCGGCCATGGCGATATTGCCCAGGGTCATGATCAGGACGAACCACAGGATACTTTTTGCCAGAGACTTTTCGCGCCAGGCAACCCAGAGCCAGAAGAAGAGGAAGCCGCAGTAGGCATCGGCCAGGGTGGCCCGGAACCAGGGGTCGGGCCAGAGCTGGCGGGTTGCACTGACGATGTCCTGGTTCAGCGAGGCGCTGATGGTAACATACAGCATGACAGCCAGCACCGCGCAGCAGACGACAATCAGGAAGATTTTCATGTCAGCGTCCTTTCAGCAGGTCACGCTTCAGCTTGTCATCGATCGGTTCGCGACCCAGCCAGATGCCGAAATAGGCGGCGGCAAAATCAGACCCCTCGATGACGATCAGCGGCGTGCCGTTCAGGGCAAGTTCTGTACCCCGGCCGGGCAGGTAGGTCAATGCATAGCGGTCACCCGGCTTGACATCCTTATAAGCGGCATTGATCCGGTCGATGCGCCCCTGAATCCCGGCACGTTCCGCCGGTGTCTGGTTGCGTTCCAGGACCGGCGCGGCACCCTTATCAAAATCCGGCCCCTTGATCGATACCAGGTAGCTTATCTCAAGGCGCTTTGGCACATCGGACAGGACATCTTCCGCCTTGACCCCCTCCGGCAGGTAGAGGGCCGCCACGTAGGCCTTGATAAACTTGAGATAGCGCAGCAGGGCCGCATTGCGCAGCGGCACCGGTTTGCCCCCGATGGCCGTGCTGTCAGCAAAGGGTATGTTTTCAACGGTCAGGGCGTGTGACGGAGCAGGGAGGATGAAACCAAGTGACAGCAGCAGAAGACAAATGCCCCCTAAATGACGGGAAAGGCGAGTATTCATGTTTGAAATGATTCTCACTGGTTGACGCATCTGGTCAGCCTCCCTTTAGTGCACTGCGAACAGCGTCATCATACGGTTTCAGCTGCAGGGGAATAATGTCACGGATAGCGTTATCGCGGCATATTACTTCGTTCTTCAGGCCTTCTATCAATGGCATGGAAACCGAGGGGGGTACGGGGGTTATGAGCCCGACCCAGTAAGACGAGAGCTTGGGCGTAAGAACCGGCACCGGGAAAATATAGAGCTGTTTCCCTTCGATGCCGGCGAAACGTTCCATCATCTCTTTGTAGGTGAGAACCTCCGGTCCGCCGATATCGAAAGTCCGGCCTGCCGTTCGTTCATCAGCGAGGCAACCTGCCAGGTAGCCGATTACATCGTCTACCGCGATTGGCTGGCAACGGGTGGACACCCAGCGCGGGGTTATCATAATCGGCAACCTGTTCACCAGTGCCCGCACCATTTCAAAGGAAGCTCCCCCAGCACCGATAATTACGGCAGCCCTGAGAAAGGTGGTGGTGAATGTGCCTTTCTTGAGTATTTCAGCGACTTCGAGACGACTTTTAAGATGTTCGGAAAGGTCGTCGCCGGTTTCGCCAAGTCCCCCCAGATAGATCACACGCCGTACCTTTGCCCTGTTGGCCGCAGCAACGAAATTCTCAGCCGCTTCCCGGTCTCGTCGTTCAAAACCAGCGCGGCCACCAGACATGGAATGGACAAGATAATAAGCTGTATCTATATCTGCCACTGCTCTTCCCAGTGTTGCAGGCTCAAGCATATCACCCTGAACCGTTTCAGCACCGGCAGTCAATCCGGCAGATGCGTGGCGCACCATGCAACGAACGGAATAACCTTCATTAAGCAGTCGTTGTGTCAAACGCCTGCCTATGAAGCCGGTGGCACCGGTAATAAGTATTGAACCCTGGGGGGGTTTCATAAAACGCTTCCCTGTATAAATCAGTGTATTGTGGTAATCTTACCACTAATAACTTGATTATCAATATACCCTCGACGTTGATTTCAAGTAGCGAGTTAGAAAGTCTGTCCAAAAGATATGATGAGGTGAGACCCAATGGGTTTTGGTTTGTGCTGCCTGTTCAAACAGGAAAATATCTCCTTCCGTACCACTACCGCCAAAGCGCTGCTCACCTTGAGTCGCAAAGAACAACTGATCAAGCTTTCCGGTATCTGTCATGACAATGCCCGCAACCTGCTGTGTGCCGTACATGCATGTCAAGGGTTTGGCATCGGCGCCTTCCGCATCATGTCACCATTGTTCCCGCGCTTGACTCATCCTGAAGTGGGCTGCAATGTCGCTGAACTTCCCGACGGGGATGCCATCAGGCTACTGCTCGGCGCAACCAGAATCTTTGCCCGGCAGCATGACCTTCGTCTCAGCTTTCATCCTGACCAGTTTGTCGTATTATCGTCGCCGCATCCGGCGGTGGTTGCCAGTTCAATCCGTGAGCTGGAGTACCAGGCATACCTGGCTGAGGAAGTGGGGGCTGATGTAATAAATATCCATGGCGGCGGAGTTTATGGTGACAAAAAAACGGCTCTAATAAAATTCTATCAGGTTTTTTCCGATCTGCCTGAATCCGTCAGAATCCGGTTGACGCTGGAAAATGACGGCCAAAGCTACACCGTGCGCGACCTGTTGCCAATCTGCGAACGGCTTTCCATTCCGCTCGTGTACGATGTTCATCATCATCGTTGTAATCCGGACGGCCTGTCAATCGAGGAGGCGACACAGCTGGCGGGAGAAACCTGGCAGATGGCTGGGCGGGAACAGTACTGCCATCTGTCATTGCCGCGGTCCGGTTGGGGCGGCGGAGATCCCAAGCCCCATGCCGATTACATCGATCTTGCAGATATGCCTGCCTGCTGGCTGTGACGGGAAATGACGATCGATATCGAAGCCAAAGCCAAGGATCTGGCGGTGATTAAGTTGATGACTGAATTGAAAAATGGGGGCAGTAAATGATACCAGGTTTACGAGGAAGGATTATCGTCATGATTATTTTGTCGAGCCTGCTGGCAGCCTGCGCCGGGGAACGGTCCCCCAATCTGGGGGCAAAGGAGGGTCGCCTGACAGCTTGTCCGTCGTCGCCTAACTGCGTATCGAGTCAGACCTCCGACGAGCGACACCGTATTGCTCCGTTATCTTTAAATGGCGTTCCTGATGCCGAATTTGCTCGGCTGAAGCAGATTCTGGCACGTCGCAACGACACTAAAGTTATTGAGGAAAGCTTGGTCTATTTACGGGTCGAGTTGCGTACTACTTTGTTTGTCGACGACGGAGAATTTCTGCTGGACAGGGTTGGGCGGGTCATAAACGTCCGATCTGCTTCACGCTTGGGGTATTCGGACCTGGGTAAAAACCGCAGCCGTATGGAGGAGATCCGCAGTGAGTTCTCCCCGGTGGAGGTAAAACCATGAACATGCTGATTGGCCTCATGGAAAAAGGGATGCTGCCGGATGCGGTCATCCGGCGGGGAATCAGACGGCTGTTGCGAAAGCGCCTGCAGGATGAGTATCACGGAGATACGGAGGTCGAGCGTCAGCGGCAGAGTGAATTCTTTGCCACCCTGCGGAGCAGTCCGCTGGCGGTCGAGACGGACGCCGCAAATGACCAGCACTACGAACTGCCCCCGGCATTTTTCGCCCAGGTGCTGGGTCCGCGCCGGAAGTACAGCAGTTGTCTCTACCCGATCGGCGTGAACGGCATAGCCGCCGCCGAAGAAGCCATGCTGGCGGAAACCTGTCGGCGAGCCGGGCTTGCTGACAGCATGGATATTCTGGAGCTTGGCTGCGGTTGGGGCTCGCTGACGCTTTGGATGGCAGAACATTACCCCGATGCTCGTATCACTGCCCTCTCCAATTCAGCCCCGCAACGGGAATATATTCAATCGGCCTGCCGTGAGAAGGGTTTCACCAACGTGCGGGTCATCACCGCCGACATGAATGCTTTTGAGATTGCTGAAACCTTCGACCGGGTTGTCTCGGTGGAGATGTTCGAACATATGCGCAACTACGCCGAACTGCTCCGGCGCATCTCCGGCTGGCTGAAACCGGACGGGCGATTGTTCGTGCACATCTTCTGTCACCGCAAACTGGCCTATTTCTTCGAGACCGAGGGTGAAGATAACTGGATGGGGCGCTATTTCTTCACCGGTGGCATCATGCCGTCTGACCATCTGTTATTCTATTTCAACGACCACCTGCTGGTGGAAGATCATTGGCGGGTGAACGGCCGCCATTACCAGCAGACCAGTGAGGAATGGCTCAAGCTGCAGGACGAACGACATGACGAGATCATGCCGATCATGGAGGAAGTTTACGGTAGCAAAGCAAAAATCTGGTTTCAACGTTGGAGGGTCTTTTTCATGGCCTGCGCCGAACTGTTTGGCTATAACGGCGGTAATGAATGGTTCGTCGGGCATTATCTGCTCAGGAAGTTTTCTGGAGGTTGCAAATGAAACGGATAAGACTGGTAATAGCTTTAACCTTACTCATGATCATAGGAGCGATACCTGCCATGGCAACAGAAGAAGCCCCCTACACGGTAATAAAAGCTGACGATATTTTTGAGCTGCGCGAGTACGCGCCTCAGGTACTCGCCGAAATCATTGTTGACGGAGACCTGGAAGGTGCAGGTAACAAGGCTTTTAGACCCCTTTTTCGCTACATCTCCGGTGACAACAAATCACGCGGCAAGATTGCGATGACGGCTCCTGTTTCGCAGGAACAGACGGGAGAGAAAATATCCATGACCGCTCCGGTCAGTCAGCAGAGTGTTCAGGGGAAGTGGGCTGTAAGTTTTATGATGCCTGCCTCATACACCATGGAAACTCTGCCGACTCCCGATGATCCAAACATCAAGCTGCGGCAGGTTCCTGCCCGCCGGGTGGCTGCCGTTCGCTATTCCGGTTTCTGGAGCGAAGAGAAATATCTGCTCAACAAAGATAAGCTGGGAAAATGGATCAAAGATAACCGCTTTACCGTTACCGGCGAACCGGTCTGGGCACGCTACAATGCACCTTTTACGCCGTGGTTCATGCGTCGCAATGAAATTCTGATCCCGGTAACTGTAGGTGATAAGTGATTCTTCAGGGGGGATAGTATGCTGACTGTGATTAAAACACCTACCGTCATTGAATCGGTTGGCAACAAGCCAAAGCGGATCGAGGAATATGTCGGCAGGGTAAATTCAGATACCGAGGGGCTCAGCATCGCGAAGATGGTGAGTACGGCCGGATGGGAGGAACCGGGACAGACGCCGGAATTTGACGAGTATACTCTGGTGTTGTCGGGAATACTTCGACTTGAAACGGCAGACGGGATACAAGACGTATTTGCCGGACAGGCTGTGATAGCACCTGCCGGACAATGGGTCCGCTACTCCACGCCAGATGATGGGGGAGCGGAATACGTGGCTATCTGCCAACCTGCTTTCTCACCGGCAACTGTCCACCGGGACTCATAACAAGGACGCTGCTATGTGATCGCACCTTGGCTGCGATACGTATACGACAACGAAAACTTATGATATTTTTTGTTACCGTGCTGCTCAAGGATATTTTTGAGCTTGGCAAGGACTTTCCGTGGGACCGTCCTGCTGCCTGCTTGAGATGCAACCATTACAAGGTTTGGGGACATGGCTTTGTCCCTCGTTATTTTGATGGATTTGTAGGCTGTCTGTATATGAAGTGTTATCGCTGCCCCTTGTGTTGTTGCGTTATGACGTCTCGTCCAGATAGGCGCTGCGTTGATGTAAGACGTTCGTTTGCTACTGCTTGCAGGAAAGCCGGGATAGTATCGGCAACTCCACATACGCTTCGGCATACGTTTGCTTCACATCTTGTGATGGGTGGGACAGACCTTACTACAGTTTCAAGACTGCTTGGTCACAAATCGCTCACGATGACACTCAGGTATGCACACCTTGCCCCGAACCATCTTGATAAGGCTGTTAACACATTGAACTCTGTAATGGGTATCATCAAAACTCATGTCTCTGACGAAATAAGCACAATAAAAGCACAATCGGGAAAAAAGGCATGAAAAAAGGGTTAGCTTTTTGAGCTAACCCTTGATTTATTTGGAGCGGGAAACGAGATTCGAACTCGCGACCTCAACCTTGGGAAGGTTGCACTCTACCACTGAGTTATTCCCGCGTATTAATTTACTAAAAAAACAATCTGACCACCTATTTCAGAGTAATCAGACTTGTTTGATACCGTCCACTCGCATGGACTCAAACAGTGGCAAGGGGATAAACGGACGATGTCTTTACCACAAACGCGCTACATCTATAGTATCTGTCAGCTGATATTGCAAGCTTTTTTTCCAAATAACGCTGCTGCTACCAACGGTCATTACCCATTTCACGATACCTTCTGTCACGTTGGCATGCAGTTCGATTTCTCACGGTGTATTCAATTTAACCAGTATCATGTTTGAAACGGGATCGAGCTCGCGGATGATATTAACGTCTAGAATTTCCGTTATTACTACTTCGAGAACAAGGAAAGCCTCCGTCCCCTCACGCATACATCCTGCTTTTACCGAGTCACGCTTACCGTATGCACCATGGAAATGAACTTTTGGTTGTTCCTTGTCCCAAAATACGGTGCCAAAGCCAACTGCCTCATGACTTTCCTGCAGTTCTCTCCAAACCGGAATAGGGGGCATCTCTTCCGTCTCCGGGCCGACAACAAAGCGGCCACCCTTCATGCCGCCTACCATGTTGAGACAGGCTGCGCGGATATTTTCCTTACGGCAAATATCCGCGATTCCGCCAAGAACGTCCTCTCCGTCACTGAAACGTACTACAACAATTCTGCCCGGTTTTCCAATTTGATAGTCCATCTGCGGCCTTTCTTATCTCAAAATTTCTGATTTAACTGCGTCATCAATAAAACTTTCTTCTATCGCCTCTCTGGTCCATGGTTCCTTGCAGCGGGCCAACACTCTGGCCGCACCTTCGGCCACTGCGGGAATATCGCTCCACAATGCGTTACGGATCGAGCGAAGTTCATTCGCTGCCGCCTTCCTGCCCTCAGCCCAGTCCCGGCATTGTTGGCACAGGAGTGCCAGTGTCTCCATGGTGGGTGAAACATCGGGTTTATAATCCCATACCCGGAGATCATCCTTGCTTTCGCACCATTCGCACTTGAATCCTGCCCGTTTGCTGATGGTTTTTCCGAAGGAACTGATTTCCGCAAGACGATCTTTGTTGCCCTGATACCCTTGTGCCATGCTGTCTATCCCTTATTCAATCCGGGTCATTTTATGCAAAACAATCTCCTCAACCACGTTGCCCACGGCTGTGACGAAACTTTTGAAATGATCGGTGTTCATGTGGCTTTC
>CAIRND010000160.1 GCA_903879825.1 uncultured Geobacteraceae bacterium | reverse complement strand
AGAGGGGAAATCTGGTTTTTGATGGCTCACCGGAGAAATATTTTCAATCAGAGATTCATGAGAAATCGTACCTATGTTGAAAAATATACTCACATTGACCAGCAATGATCTGGCTATGGCATTTAAAAACAAAACTATTTATCTCGTTGTTTTTATACCTTTTTTCGTATTTTTCTCACTAAAGTTAGTAGATGGCGTCACCACAAACTCTAAAAAAATCACTATCGGGCTCATTCAGGCACAGGCCTATGCACCGATCATTGTGAACGCCATATCATCATCAGAAAAAGTATTTTCACTATCTCAGGTTTCCAATAAAGAGGAGGGAATACGGCGCTTAAAAGAAAAAAAGCTGGATGGCCTGTTATTACGGTCTGACAAGGATCACACAAGTGTGGTTCTTGTTGTATTAAAAAAGGATTCTACACTGACCCTTTCAATTGTGGAGAGCTTCTCAGCGCTACAAAAAGCGGTTGAAGGAAAAAGTATCGATTGGATTTCTGACATTACGCCACTTCAGAAAGGCGGGATTCAAAAGCAAACGTTGCCCACCTGGATTCTGATGTTAATTTTGCTGGTGAGTTTCATTATAATGCCCGCGCAGGTTGCTGAAGAAAAAGAAAAAAAATTACTTCTTGCCCTTTTACAGACGCCCATGCGTGAAATTGAGTGGCTCATTGCCAAAGTTTTATTAGGCATGATTTTAATTCTTACGGCAGTTTCATTTCTACATCTGTTCGGTGCATTTGATCCGGGGAATCTCTTAAGTTATGTCGCTTTTCTGCTGGTTGGCAGTTTCTGTTTCAGTTCGTACGGAATCTTTTTGGGGTTTTTATGTCGCAGTCAGGCCAGCGCCAGGACCTTGGGTGTTATCTTTTATCTGCCCCACCTGCTTCCTTCTGCGCTCTCTGATTTTTCACAACAATTAACACGCGTAGCTCCATTTTTACCGTCATACCAACTGTACGAGCCTATTAAGTCGATCCTCCTGGATGGTGGCGATATATCAAACCTGTCACTGGAATTGATCTATTTACTTGTAGTCGGACTGGTAACTTTTATATTCTCATATCTACTTATGAAAAAACGCTGGCTCATGTAGTCGGTTGATAAAGTCACGGCACAAAAGAGACTCCGGATGAATACCACACTGTTGATCATCGTCAAACATTTCGTACTGTTTTTTCTGGCGGGAGTCATGGTGAACCTCACCAGTGGCTGTGCAACCCTGCCAAATGTCTCGACAGTGATTGAGGAGGTTCCGGCCGATCCCAAACCTCGTCACATCGTTTCATCCAAAGGACCGCTCTCCGCAAAAAAAAGTAAGGCCATCATGGAGCGGTTGAAAAAATCGGTCCATGCCACGGATGTCCTGGAACGACTGACTACCGTAGTAGAATCGGTAACCGAAAGTCCGCTGACAAAGGGTAATAAAATTACTCTGCTTGCCGATGGCCACGGGACCTACACCGCGATGTTCAAAGCGATACAGAATGCCAAGCGGCATATTAACCTTGAAAGCTATATCATTGAGGACGATGAAACCGGGCGTAGCTTTGCGGATCTATTGCTGAAAAAACGGCGTGAAGGTGTTCTGGTACACATTATCTATGACAGCATGGGCAGCATTAAAACCCCCGCTTCTTTTTTTCAGCGCCTGCGCGATGGCGGCATTCAGGTGGTGGAATTCAATCCGATTAATCCGCTGAAGTCTCGCGAAAGTTGGGAACTTGCTCACCGAGACCACCGCAAAATTCTGATAGCAGATGGTACTGTTGCCATTATAGGGGGGATCAACATCAGCAAGGTGTATTCGAGTAGTCCTTTCAAGCGGAGAAAAAAAGCCGAGGGACCGATTCACTGGCGTGATACCGATATTCAAGTTGAAGGTCCGGCTGTCGCTGAATTGCAAAAATTATTTTTTGATACCTGGCACAAGCAGCAGGGGCCAAAACTTTCCGAACGGGATTATTTCCCTGGCCAGAAAGAAAAGGGAACTGCGCTGGTGCGGGTAGTCGGCAGCACCCCGGGAGAAAGCAACAGGGTTCCATTTATTGTCTATGT
>CAIRND010000159.1 GCA_903879825.1 uncultured Geobacteraceae bacterium | reverse complement strand
TTTATCAGTAACAACCTTACGTTCGCTTTTCTTCCAGGCGCTATATCCTTTGGGAAGTACTGGTGAAGCGGCGTCTGAAACAACGGCAGAGAGGATAAGGAAACAAACAGATAACAGGACAATGGTAAATTTCATGATGGTCCGCCTCCAGAGTGATTAATGGGGGGCACTATACCATCACCAGTTTTTTTGTCACGTTCAGAAGTAACAACTGATACGGAATCAGTGGGTTGGCTCACGTGATCCGTGGTCTCATGGTCCGGAGAACTAGCGCGCATCAACTGATTTGACAGAAATGCCGCACGTTCGGCGGAAGTGCGGATCAGTGCGACATACTGCCGTAGCTCACCATTGGCAGGGTCATCCTTATCAATGAGGGTACAGGCACCCATAACTGTCGTCAGGATATTGTTGAAATCGTCCGCAATTCCGCTCGCCAGTGAAGATACAGAATCCGGGATCGGAGGATGGAGTTCGCGTGGCGCTTTATGTTTGATTCGATGTTTTTTCATAAGGGCTGCCAGTGTGCGGGATAAAAAAAGTCAACCTGATTCGTTCTCATTCGCCGCAAGACCCTTCTCCATGAGGACCCAAATGCGGGCCTAAAGGAGAAGGTGGCCAAAGGCCGGATGAGGGGTGGGCGGTGCCATGAAATTGCAACATTTCCCCCTCACCCTAACCCTCTCCCTCATGGAGAGGGGACGAAAAACCTTTTTAGCGGCGAATCAGAACGTATCAGGAGAGTTAATGTCCCCTCCCTTTACGGGAGGGGACGATATTTCACGTCTCTAAAACTTCTCAAACTCGTCATCCATATGATCCGGACCGGCCTGGCCGAGTTGTAAGTTTATGCCGCCACCGGTGGCACGTTTCGTTGGAGCTTGCGATCGTGCTCCGTTTCTGGCATGGGCTATCTGGACTTTTTGTGCCGGTTTGCGTGCGCCACCTGCAGAGGCCACCCTGCGTCCCGCATTGCCGATATCGAAGAAGCTGATGGATTGCTGGAGCTGTTCTGCCTGACTGGAAAGTTCTTCCGAGGTGGAGGCCATCTCTTCGGAAGCAGATGCGTTCTGCTGGATAACCTGATCGAGCTGCTGAATGGCCTTGTTGATCTGCTCGGCACCGGTATCCTGCTCTTTGCTGGAGGCGGTGATTTCCTGTACCAGTTCTGCGGTTTTCTGAATGTCCGGCACCATCTTGGTCAGCATGTCGCCAGCCTGCTCGGCGATGGCCACGCTGCGGGTGGAAAGGCTTGATATTTCACCGGCTGCCGATTGACTCCGCTCAGCCAGTTTCCGTACTTCAGAGGCAACTACCGCAAAACCTTTTCCATGCTCACCGGCACGGGCAGCTTCGATGGCGGCATTCAGTGCCAGCAGATTGGTCTGACGGGCGATCTCTTCAATAATGCTGATCTTGGTGGCGATTTCCTTCATAGCAGCAACTGTTTCAACAACAGCCTTACCGCCATCCTTGGCATCGACGGAACTCTTGATGGATATCTTCTCTGTCTGCATGGCGTTATCAGTATTCTGACGGATACTTGACGCCATTTCTTCCATACTGGAGGAGATTTCTTCGGCACTGGCAGCCTGCTCTGTTGCCCCCTGCGACATCTGCTGGGCGGTGGAGGAAAGTTCCTGACTGCCGCTTGCCACGTTGTCAGCAGCGGACATTACCTCACCAACAATGCTGCTCAGTTTGGTGACCATTTCGTTGAGTGCCTTCGCCAACTGGCCAATTTCGTCCTTCTGATCCAGATCAATCTTCTGCGTCAGGTCGCCGGCGGCAACCGCCTGTGCAAAAATAACACCCTTACGTAAAGGATTGCTGATGATGTTGGAAATTATGAAGCCAAAAACAATCGCAATAAGGGCACCGGCAACGGCAAGGCCTATCATCAGGCGTGAAGCGCTTGCTGCCAGGGCACTATTTCCATCTGAGGTCAACTTTGCCTGTTTAAGTTTCGCTTCGACCAACTTTTCGATTGCTTCCTGTTCATCCCTCGAAGCCTTGGCTCCTTCACCCTGCATCAAGGCAAGCGCCTCTTTATCCTGGTTACTGAGTGCAAACTGCACAATTTTATCAACGGTCGGACCATAAGTAGTGCGTGTTTTTTTAAACTCCTCAAACAGCTTTCGCCCATCATCGGTCAGGATGGTTTTTTCAAATTCAGTGGCAGCTTTATCAATTTCAGCGCGCAGTTCCTGAATTCGTTTCGCGTATTTTTGAACATCTTCTGCAGTAGTGGCTGTTACCACATCACGAAGATTTACCCGCATCCGCTGAAAAGAGGTGGAAACATCCTGCATTTGACCAATCGGAATTGTAATTTTTTCATACAGTTTCGTATCGGCCGCATCAATCTCATGAAGCTTTACAACGCCGACCCAGCCGATTGCACCAGCTATCAGAGCCACAATAATAAACGCCGACAAAAGTTTAACACTGATCTTTAGGTTATAGTACCAACTCATAACGAATCTCCTTTTTTGTGTTTATGTTTATTCCGAAGTATATCTCATTCTATTTTTCAGCTGAATCCTGTCCCTGCACTGCCAACATTTCCACGGATGAAAAGACCTTATCTATATCGAGGATCATGACAAAGCGCCCGTCATGTTTCCCCATTCCCCTGATAAATTCAGTTCTAAGGTGCGTCCCGATATGCGGCGCCGCTTCAATCTGGGAAGGTTCCATTTCGATAACCTCCTGCACACTGTCGGCCAGCGCACCCAGAACAATATTCTC
>CAIRND010000158.1 GCA_903879825.1 uncultured Geobacteraceae bacterium | reverse complement strand
TTTTGCAGTACCAAGATAACGCTTGGCGATAATTACTTTGCGACTAATGACATCAAGAAGTCGAAACTCAACCGTCAGTCGCTCCTCTATAATACTGAATTCTCCCCGAACCAGCAGATCAAACCCCGCACTCAACCACGGGGTCACATCAACATCAATCAGCGATAATTCCTTGGAAAACGGCGACTGCACACGACTATCCGCTGTTACTACGCCGGACATATTCATATCGTAGGTGATTACATCAGAAACCATTTTAGCTAATTCAGTACTGGCAGGAGTGTTGATTGATCGGGGTGGATCTACGGCCATCTTTAGTTGACGACTGCCGGGAGCGGTTACTTCAATGTAACCAGATTGAGCACGTAAAATAGTCGCTGGAAGGACAATAAGCAAAACAAGTAGAAATATTTTCATTGGGTATCCAATAGTATTAGTGTGTTGTGCCGTTTGAAATACCCTTCGGCTTGAAAACAAAGCCGTTTTCAAACGTTGCGTGATTCGGAGGGGGGGTGAATTTTTCACTGGCCAGATCAATTGCACGCCTGACCGCAAGTTCGAATGTAGCATCACCACTACTCCGTTCGATTCTCAGTCGTGAAAGTTTGCCATCTGCCGTAATCGTTAAGCGAACTGCAACTTCCGGGCTCTTGCTTGTATAACTACTCGTTATTTTTAACGCATCTTCCAGGCGTGCCTTAACGTAATCTGCATAGCGACTGCCGGCTTCAGCACCGCTACCGCCGGGTGTACCAACTTTCGAGTTCATCCCGGTTTTTACTTTACTTCGGAGCTTTTCAAGGACAGCTTCTTCACGTCGTGCCTCGCGACTTGACTCAAGTTTTGCTATCCGATCAGAAAAAGCAGATTCTGTCTCTGCAGTGTCCTGCTCGGTAGTAGGTTGAGCGGTTGGTGTGCCGGTGGGTTTTGCGATGGCCTTTAGAGCCACTTTAGTGCGTGATGGCACGGTCATTAAAGGGGGCTGTGCAGGGGGAGGTGGTGCCGCCTGAGAATTACTCGGACTCTGTGCAGAAGTACCTGATTGAGGCGAAGCCACCGGTAGGGTCACTATGTCCACATAGTAAGTTTCCTGAATTACCATTTGAGGAGGGAGTAGGCCACCCGACAGAGCCAGCAACAAAAAAACCGCCATGTGGATGACGGCTGAAGCGATTAAACTGACACCCAAGCCGGTATCATCAATTTTCACAACACGGGAGCTCATTATTTTGCTGCCGGTTCCGTTACCATGCCAAGCCGTTCAATACCGGCACCCTTGATATCTGCCATGGTCCGTACCACCTCACCGTATGGCACTCCGGCGTCAGCCTTCAAAAACACCTCTTTTTTAGCACGGGTGACAAACATAACCGAAAGCCGTTTACGCAGATCTCCTGCCGGAACCTCTTCTTTGTCAATGAATACTTTGCCGTTCTTGTCAACAGAGACAACGACTGACTCCTCAGCAGGGGCCATAGTCTTGGTGTCGGCTTTTGGAAGGTTTACCTGCACTCCCTGCTGCATCATCGGAGCGGTTACCATGAAGATAACCAGAAGAACCAGCATGACGTCCACCAGCGGAGTCACGTTTATCTCCGCCATTACAGCGCGGTTATTATTCTGACCACCCATTGACATAATCTATTTCCCCGCGATATTACGCTGAACAATATTGAGAAATTCGGTTGAAAAACTGTCCATTTCATTTATCAACACGCGGATTTTATGCTGGAAGTGGTTGTAAGCCATAACCGCAGGGATTGCAGCCACCAGACCAATGGCGGTAGCAATAAGAGCTTCGGCAATGCCGGGTGCGACAACAGCCAGTGAGGCAGATCCGGTTTTTCCAATCCCCTCAAAAGCGGTCATGATGCCCCATACGGTACCGAACAGACCAATAAATGGAGAGGTAGACCCCGTTGTGGCAAGGAACGTCAGATACTTTTCAAGTCTGGTTATCTCGGAATTAGTTGCGCGCCTGAGAGCACGGGAAACATTCTCAACACCGCCCAGATCCGTGCTGAGAGCACTGCCATCGCTCTTGCTGTCGGTTTCGACAACTTTTTTTAGTTCACTATACCCCTCGTTGAACAGTACCGTCAGGGGAGAGTTGGTAAAGCGTTCAACCTGCGAGGCTATCGAGTCAAAGCGCTTAGACTTCCAGAAAAAGTCCATGAAACGTTCAGATGCGGTCTTTGCACGATAAACCTGAAAAAACTTGAACAAAATAATGCCCCAGGATGCAACTGAAAAAGAAAACAGTAGTAAGAGGACAAGTTTAACAACAATGCCGGCGCCGAGGATTATGGCCACGGATGATACCTCCTCATGGGTTAGAAACCTGAAAAACGTAGTACTTTCATACAGTCAAGTCAAGACAAAACAGATACAGACCCGCACGGTGCATCAGCGTACCGCCAGTCGTGCCACAACCTGATCCAAAATCTCCATTGACAACTGATCTTTTGACATGAGGTCACATGAGCGACTGCTGCCATCCTTGAAAAAAAGCAGTGCGCGGTTTGTGTCAACATTAAAGCCGGCATCCGCCTGGCTGACGTCATTAGCAACGATCATATCAAGATTTTTCTCAGTCAGTTTTTTTGCAGCATTCTCAGCCAAAGCGTCGGTTTCAGCGGCGAAGCCAACAAGAAATGGACGCAGCGACATACCGCCAAGGCCGGCCAGAATATCGGGGTTTTTAACGAGATCGATTGTAGTAACTGCGGCATTCTTTTTGATCTTTGTGCTGTTTCTCGCTACAGGACGATAGTCGGCTACCGCCGCCGCCTTAATTACCACATCACATGCGGTGACCCGCGCATTGACTTCACTCTGCATTTCGGCTGCGCTTATTACGTTGATAACTTGTACGCCATCCGGGTTCGCCAGTGCGGTCGGTCCACTGATCAACAGTACCTGAGCCCCTCGTCGTCGCGCCACGCGTGCCAGAGCGTAGCCCATCTTGCCGGAGGAGTGGTTACTGATATACCGGACGGGATCAATTTCCTCACGAGTTGGCCCGGCGGTGATCAGTATCGTTTTCCCAGCTAAATCCTTATTCGCCAGCGCCATGACGGCACTCTCAAAGACTGACTCCGGCGCGGCCAACTTTCCTTCACCATGCCAGCCACATGCGAGGCTTCCGTTGACCGGTGCCTCAAAAAGGTAGCCCATGCGGCGAAGTTTCTGCTCGTTCTCCTGATAAATTGGATTGGTGAACATATTAACATTCATGGCCGGGGCAAACAGCACAGGGGATTTAGTGGCCATAACGGTTGTGGTAAGCATGTCATCAGCAATGCCGGCGGCAATTTTGCCGATAATATTGGCTGTAGCGGGAACAATTATAAACAAGTCTGCACAGTCAGCCAGTGAAATATGACCGATCTCCCGCTCAGCAATTAAATTAAACAGGTCCGTATGCACCGGGTTTGACGACAGGGTTTGGAATGTAAGCGGTGCGATAAACTCTTGAGCAGCCCGCGTCATGATTACATGAACCTCTGCACCTGCCTTGGTTAAGAGACGCATCAACTCAATCGCTTTATAGGCCGCAATTCCTCCGCACACACCCAGAATGATCTTTTTATTCGTCAGCATATAATAAGGTACCTCAGAAATAGGGATTGCAGCGTTTCTCATGTCCTATGGTTGTGTGCGGGCCGTGTCCCG